>NZ_JBFNGB010000013.1:0-54486 GCF_046035835.1 Helcococcus bovis | reverse complement strand
TTTGAAGAGAGTTTTTTTTTATTTATTATTTAGCTTTTCCTTGATTTGCTACAGCATTAATCTTGCTTGCAATTTTTTCTTGATCACCAATAAATGCTTTTGATACAACATTAAAGTCTTCATCAAATTCATAAACCAATGGAATACCTGTTGGTAAGTTTACGCCCATGATTTCATCATCTGTTAATTTTTCAAAGTATTTTACCAATGCTCTTAATGAGTTACCGTGAGCAGCGATTAATACTCTCTTACCATCTAACATATCTTTTTTGATTGTTGATTCAAAATAAGGAATAACTCTAGCAATTGTATCTTTTAAGCTTTCTGCTAAAGGTAATTCTTCTGTAACACCTCTATAAGCTTCTTGTGATTTTGGATTTCTTTCATCTGATTCTTCTAATGATGGTGGTTGTACGTCAAATGATCTTCTCCAGATTTTAACTTGCTCTTCACCATATTTTTCAGCTGTTTCAGATTTGTTTAAACCTTGTAATGCACCATAGTGTCTTTCGTTTAATTTCCATGTTTTAACAACTGGTAACCATTGTCTATCCATTTCTTCTAAAACGTGATTTAATGTGTTGATTGCTCTCTTTAAGTATGATGTATAGCATACGTCAAAGTCATATCCTTCAGCTTTAAGTGTTTTACCACCTTCGATAGCTTCTTCGTGGCCTTTATCACTTAATTCTACATCTGTCCAACCTGTAAATAAGTTTAACTTATTCCATTCACTTTCACCGTGTCTAACTAATACTAATTTCATATATTTATCCTTCCTTATTCTTTTGTACATTATAATTAACATACTTAAAAATATTATCTCTAAAAATCAAAAAAATGTCAATTGTTATTTATCAAGTATTCATTAATTAAAATATCCACAACCTCATAGTCAACATATGATTTAGAAGATTCAAATGTAACTATTAAATTTTTACCAACTATAAAATTATTTCTTTGATAAAAGTTTAATTTTTTTAATGCATTCTTTGAATAGTCGTCATCATCCATCATTCCAAAATGTTCCCAATAAATTTCTCCACCTGTTTTAAAATCAAAAAAAGTAAAATCAGGATACTTTACTTCTCCAGCAATTGATATTGGGCATTCATACTTATATTCAATCCCCAAATTATAAAACTTATCCACCAAAATTTTTTCAGTTTTAGATCTCACACGATCACCTTTATTAGTTAAAATCTTTTGATCAATATCTCTAAATGGTAATGAATCATATTTTTTATTTTCCATTGATTAAAATAATTTACATGTGTATTATCTACTGGCGTTACAATATTTTTTCTATGACTTGATAAATTTAAATAAAAATCATCTACACTTCCCATTTCTAAAACTTTATCAAGTTTTAACATTACGTTTATATTTTTATGTAACATATTTTTCACTTTTTTATTATATGTTTTTTGTGCTAAAGATTTAATCTTAGCTTTATCTTTTATATACTCATTTTTTAACTTTCCACTAACCTTATCTCTATATACATGATAAAATGCATTTCTATCCTTTATCCTCAAGCTTCCAAAACTTTCCTCATTTTCAGGTAGAGAATTATACAACTTTTTGTAATAATTCAATATATGCTTTAATAGTTTCTTTAATAAATTAAATTGAAAATAATAATTTTTCATTTTCCACATTCCTTTCATATTATATTATAATATTATTATTACATACTTTTAGAAAATGAAACTGTCATTATTATTAATTTTTTTTAATATATTTATTATGGTAATTTATACTTTTATGTATTGGTAGTGATTAAATTAGTCGCTCTGGAACCGTTTTTGTATTTTCAACAATTCTGTTCCAAATTTCCCTGCTTTTCCTGCTTCCATTTTGGAACAGTTTCTTTGTTTTTCACAATTCTGTTCCAAAAATTAAATTCTACATCTCCTGAGTCATAATAATAACAAGTATTCGTCTGTACAAGATAAACTTTAGTAGTAATGATTGTGCTTAACCAAAAAAACAGCACTGCAATTGCAATGCTGCCTGTAATTCATTATTGATTCCAAATTCCTTCAAGTGTTGTTTTGAAGTTCTTTAATGTTGCATCAACATCTGCATTTGCAGGATCTGCTAATAATTGTTCTAAAACTGTACCTGATTCTCTGTAGGCATTATTTGCGCCACTTAATATTGGGTTTGAATATAGATTCTTTGTTACTTCTCCTAAAATTGGAGCTATTAATGAACCTGAATTTTTGTATTTATCATCATTTACTGCTGATTCTCTAACTGGAATGTAACCTGTCTTTGAAGCCCATGTAATTTGATTTTCTTTATTTGTTAAGAATGCTAAATAGTCAAATGCAGCTTTCTTTTCAGCATCTGTAGCTTTCTTAAAGATAAATACATCTGTACCTTGTTGAATTGTTGCTGGGAATGGTGATTTTGCAACTTTTGGAGTGAATTTACCTTTTGCTCCTTGTAAAACGTATGTTTCACCAGCATTTGATCCGATGTACATACCAGCTTTTTGATTACCAAATGGTCCTGACATGTATTTGTCTGTACCTGCAATTCTGAAATAACCTTCTTTTACACCGTCTAAATAGTAATTTACAGCTTTCTTTGAAGAATCTGATGTTGGATCAAATTTATCATCATATTTAACACCTTCAGCGTTTAAGAATGTTGTATAGTAGTTACTTAAAGAATCAAATCCTAAACCAGGAATTTTCTTTGATTCGTAAATTTTCTTTGAAACTTCTTTTAGTTCATCTAAGTTTGTTGGAACTTTTAGATTTAATTCTTTGAATAAATCTTCGTTGTACCATAAAACTTCTGTTGATTTATTGAATGGCATTGAATATACTTTACCATCAATCATTGAACCATTTCTAAATCCTTCAAGAATATCGTTGTAGTCTGCTAATGATTTTGTATATTTTGTTAAATCTTCAACTAAATCATCTTTAATTGGATTAAACATCCAATCTGGATATGCTTGAGTCATTGTTGGTAAGTTATCAGGAGATGAAGAAGTATTTGTAATTTTTTCTTGTAATTCCTTATAACCTAATTGATTTTGTAATTCTATTTTAATATCTGGATTTTTGTCCATATATGCTTTTGTTATTTCTTTTAATGCTTCTTCCTGTTTACCATTCATAGCATGCCAAAAAACAACTTTAGCTGGTTCTAATTTTGCCTTACCTTCTTTTGTTGTTTCAACTTTTTTAGTTTCTTTTTCATTAGTTTTATTAGTTTGTCCACAAGCTGTTAAAACCAATGCAAAAGCTAAAAATAAAGCCAACAAATTTTTAAGTTTCATATAATCCCTCCAATTATATTATTTCGTTTTTTTCGGGTAAAATTGTTATCCCCTTTTTATTATACAACATTTCTGGTTTAAATGAGTGAATTGGTACTAAAATTTTAGGTCCAATACCATCTATTATTTTCAATAAATCTTTAGGATGAGCATGTCCACTACATTTTAGCTCCTTAAAATTTATTTCATTATTTTCAAAATTTGAGACAAATGGCAAATATGAAGGATCAAATTCTCCTAGTGGACTTGCATCACAATGGATATAAATCCCATTTTTTTTCAATTTAGACGCATCATTTTTTTCAATCGACTTAAATTGCCATAAATATTTTCTACAATCATTTAATAATTCTTCATATGAAATTTCTAATTTTTCATCTAAATTATAATGTTTTCCATCTAAACAATAATAATTTACTTTTTTCCCTGTAGTTGAGTATAATACATATGCTTCCAAAGCGTCTAAAACAACTTTTCTATTTGAAATTTCGATTATTTTTAATAATCTTTCAATATTTGTAATGTAATAATTAAATGTAATTTGTTTATTTAAATTTTGATTTAATATATCTGAAAATTCCGCAATCAATTGTTTTTCAGTAGCATACTCATCTTCTAATTCATCATCAAAATCCATAAATGAAACAGATACTCCTTCAGAAATTAATACATCACAATTTTTCGCTTCATTAATGAAATTTAATGTTTCATTTTCTAAATATCCATGTAATCTTAAATCTCCGGTATATGCAATTTTCATATCAGGAGTCGTTATTACAAATGCACATGCTCCGTATGCATCATGATCTACTCTAATAAATTTTATTTGTATTTCACCAATTTTAACCGTTTCTCCGTAATTCACGCCAATTAAATCACGTGTATTTTTTGTTAAATTTAAATTATTAAATATAAAATCTTTATTTACATTACATGCATTTAATATATTTTTTGTATCATTTGTCATATATATCGGAACTGATTCATCAATATAATTAATCATTTTTGTATGATCCAAATGAACATGTGAAACACAAAATGCAGTATTTTTATATTTTTCATCATTTTCTAATGTAATTTTTTTATCAAAAACGCCATCGATTCTAGGTACTAATTCATAGGATAAAATTTTATTTAAACTATCAATTTCTTCTGTTATTGTAGGATCAAAAATAGATCCACAATCAAACAATACTCTATGATTAAGATAACTTACTTCTATATATGTCCCACCGATTGTACGCATTCCTGCATAAAACTTAATTTTAGTTTTTTTATCCTTTAATTCCACTTCTTGACACCCCTCTCATAATTTGTTTTCTAAATACAAAATATAAGATTAAAATTGGGAAAATGGCAAATGTTGATGCTGCCATTTGTAGTTGTACAGCCGTACCACTTTCAGATGTAAATGCAGATAAACCATTACTTATTAATCTCATGTTTTTATTATTTGTTACAAGTATTGGCCATAAGAATGAATTCCATCCTGTAATAAAGCTCAATATTCCCATTGTAAATAACGCAGGTTTTGACATTGGAATCAATATTCTCCAAATAAACTCTAAATCAGAACATCCATCAACTTTAGCTGCATTATAGTATGACATTGGGATTCCTTCTAAAAATCCTCTTAAATAAAAAATGTAAAATACACTTGCTAAGTGAGGAATAATTAATGCCCAATAAGTGTCAAGCAATTTATATCTAGCGATGGTTTGATAATTTGTAAATACCGTAATTTCATATGGTACCATTAATAAAGCTGCCATAAAAAGTGATAACCATTTTTTCCCTTTAAATTGTAATTTTACAAATGCAAATGCTGCAAGTACTGTGGTAACCAATGTACCCAATGTTGTAGATAATGATGTAAAAATTGTATTTAAAAAATATCTAAAAAATGGCGCCTTACTAAATGCTTCAGCATAATTGCTAAAGTTTAATTTAGAAGGAAATAACTTTGGTGGTATGCTTGTCGCCTCTTGGAATGTCATAAGTGACGATAACAACATGTAAATAAATGGGAATAATGTTATTACTGCTAAAATCACAATTGCAAATCTTGAAATAAAGTCAAATATTTTTTTCATATTCCCCTCCTACTTAGAAATTTTCTTTAATATTTTATTTTGAACAACTGTAAATATTAAAATTATAAAGAATAAAATAACAGCTGCTGCCATACCTTGACCATATCTATTTTCTGTATAGAATTTAGTATAAATATAGAAAACACCAGTTGTTGCACTTTCAGCTATGCCTGGCAATCCGTTAAATATAGCAAAAACTTGTCCGTAAATCTTAAACGCCCCAATAAAATTAACTAGTAATAAGAATGTTATTATCGGAATTAGTTGTGGCAATGTAATTCTTCTAAATTGTTCAAATTTTGTTGCTCCAAACATGTCAGCGACTTTGTAATAACTTTCATCTATATTTCTTAAACCTGTTAATAATATTATGATATTAAATGCTAATCCCATCCAAATACCAAATATCATAACTGTTGTCATGCTCATTGCAGGGTTATCCAAAAAATTAATTGGTCCCATATCTATAAAACTCAATAAGTGATTAATGAATCCGTAATCTCCATTAAACATATATCTAAATACAACACCTATCGCAATAATACTTGTCAAATAAGGAATAAAAAATATTGATTCAAATACTTTTTTAAATTTTATTCTTTCATTTATAGCTACAGCGATAAATAATGAAATAATCAAAGCAATTGGTACAACTATAAATGCGTACATAAATGTATTTGTTAATGCTCTATGAAATTTTGGATCTTTCAATACAATTTGAAAATTTTTAATTCCATTAAACTTTGGATTATTTAATGTTCCTCTTTGGAATGATATTATAAAAGTATTTATCAAAGGCATTACATTAAATATTCCAATAAAAATCAAAGCTGGTAGTAAAAATAACCAAGCTTTTGGAGAATTTTCTGCTCTATACTTAAAAAACTTTTTCTTAAAATTTTTCATCAGTATACTCTCTTTCCATCTTCTGTAAAAATGTAAATTTCCTTAGTATCTAATTCTAATCCAATATTATCTCCTTGTTCGACACGATTTGCGACATCTGTAATTGTCTTAGAAAATACATCATTCAACATAAAGTTTACAATACAATCTTTACCAATTAATTCAATAGATTTTACATTAACATTTAATAATGGTTTTTCTGAAATATTAAAGTATTCCGGTCTTATACCTACAATATATTTTTGTCCATCTATTAATTCTACTTTTAATTTAGCATTATCAAGTTCATTTAGTGATATATTGAAATCTCTTGAAACTAGTGAATTGCCTTGTTTTGTAAACTCATAAATATTTATGACTGGATTCCCCATAAACTTAGCAACAAAAAGATTTACTGGATCAAGATATAAATTGTATGGTTTGTCATATTGTTGTACTACACCCTTGTCCATAATTACAATCTTATCACTTATTGATAGTGCTTCTTCTTGATCGTGAGTAACAAATATTGTTGTGATTCCTAATTCTTTAACTAAAAGACGAATTTCTTCTCTAATCTTAAGTCTAAGACGTGCATCTAGATTTGAAAGTGGTTCATCCAATAGAAGCACTTTAGGATTTTGTACTAAAGCTCTTGTTATAGCGACCCTTTGTTGTTGACCGCCAGACATTTGTCCTGGTTTTTTATCTTCTAATTCTTCAATACTTGTAATTTTCATATATTTTCTTGCTATCTTCATAGCTTCAGATTTAGAAATTTTATTTTTACCAACTGTTAATGGAAACATAATATTATCTAAAACTGTCATATGTGGGTACAATGCATAATTTTGAAAAACTAACCCTATCCCCCTATCTTTTGGATGTAAATCAACAACTGATTGTCCATCAAATTTAATATCTCCATTTGTAGGATCTAAAAGTCCAGCAATTAAATTTAAAATTGTTGTTTTACCACACCCACTAGGACCTAGTAAACATACTAAATCCCCATCTTGTATTTGAAGATTAATGCTTTTTAATGCTTCAAATTTATTATCAAAAACTTTCTGCAAATTTTTGATTTCTATCATAACACACCTCACTATATTGTCATTATATTGACATATTTACTGATAAATATCTCTATTTAAGTATATAACAAATATTAAAATTTACAAAATAAATTATTAATTATTTATTTTTTATCAATTAAAATAAAAAAATGCTGCAAAATGACATTAAGTCATTTTACAGCATCTAGATTTTATTTTTTCAAAAATCTTTTTAAAATGTTACTGTTCTCTCTTTTATGATTTTGTACGTCAGCAAGTTTTTTACTTTCTTCAACTCCATCTTCATCTAGGTAATAAATTTTAATTAATGAACCTTTAACAAGTTTTTTTGAATTTGGTAAAATTTTTGTCACTTCTTCAATTCTTTCATTTGCATATTTAGCATTTGGCTTATCAAGAATCACATGAACATCAAATCCTAAATCGCTAAGAACTTTTTCAGCATCACTAATTAATAAATCTCTAACATCAGGTACTTTTACATATTTATCTTTTGTATTTTTAATACCTAAAAATACACCAGCTACTGCAGAACTTGCAACTTTTAATGTTTCCATTGCTATTTCAGGATTATCTTTAATTTTCTTACTAACGGTTTTAACTCCGTTTGTTCCCATTTTTATAATTTTTTTTGTCAAAAATCTATTGATTGGCATATCGATCTCCTTTTATGCTTTCAACTTTGTACAGTATATTTCTACCCAAAAATGAACAGTTTACTCAAATTTTTTAATAATTCCTTTATACCATGTAGGTACAATTAAATCCAAAACTTCCAACCATTCCATCTGTTTTTCAATCATATAATAAGCCATATCTATCTCTTCTTGTCCATAATTTAATGCCCAAGGAAGTTGAGATATCATCGCCTCTACAGAGTAAAATTTTAATATTTCAAAAAAATTTTTAGGAATATTATTACTAAAATAAGCGTTTATAAGTCCTGTTTCAAAATATGCATTTCCAAAAACATTCCATCTAAACGGTTTAAGATCATCATATGGATCGGCTATTGTTGATTTTTCAAAATCAATTATTCCAATTTTATTATCATTAATAATCATATTACCTAAATGGAAATCACCATGAGAAAATTTTATTGGCCTATTTTCCATAAGGTGAATATTGTCCTTATAATATTTAATTAGCTTATCTAAATATTTTATCTTATATTTACAATTCAAAATATTGTTGATTTTAATTTCAGCTTTTACATCGTATCTGTCTTTCCATGAAATTTCAGGTCTTTTAATCTTAATTTGATGTAATTTTTTTAGTATTTTTCCAGCTTGTATGCCTAATTTATATGCTTCTTCATCACTTACCTTTTTTATATAGTCAAGACCTTCTTCCCCTGGTAAGTAGGTTAAAAGCATGTATACAGTCCCATCTTCTAAATATCCAAAATCAACAGCTTTTGTAGTATTTATATTAAGTTTTGATACTTTTTTCAAGATATTAAATTGACGCTTTCTCTCCATGAAATAATCGGAACTAGTTAAACGCAGTATAAATTTTTCAGAATTTGATGATGTTAGAATGTATTTTTTATCTTTTGACCAACCTTTAAGAAGCTCTACAGAGGAAATAATATTATGTCTTAAATATAATTTTTCAATTTCTTTCATAATCAATTCCTCCCTTAAATAAATTTATATATACATTACCACAAATCAAAAAAATAATAAATAGTTTTTTATTGTATTATAAATTACTGAGTGATAAGATAATAATAAATTATATAAGAGGTAAATATGAGACAATCAACAAATAAAATTTTAATGATTAAACCAGTAAACTTCAGCTTTAACAAAGAAACTGCAAAAGACAATTTGTATCAAAATAAATCAAGTAAAAGCAATAATGAAATTCAAAATAAGGCTCTTGAAGAATTTTCAAATTTTACAAGCATACTAAAATCTAAAGGTGTTGATCTAATTATTTTTGAAGATACAAATCATCCTTACACTCCTGATAGTATTTTCCCGAATAATTGGTTTTCAACACATAATGGCACATTATGCATTTATCCAATGTTTGCTGAAAATCGTAGAGAAGAAATTTTTAAATTCAAGAATAAATTAATTGATATATATAATCCTATGCAAATTTTTGATTTTTCAAAATACGCATATCAAAATTCAAAATTTCTTGAAGGTACAGGTGCGATAATTTTTGATAGAGTAAATAAACGTGCATTTTGTTCTCTCTCTAAAAGAGCTGATAAAGAATTATTTTTACAAATATGTAAATCACTTAATTATAATGGATTTACATTCAAATCATTTCATCTAGGTGGTGAAATTTATCATACTAATGTAATGATGAGTATCTGCAGTGATTTCATTTTTGTTGCTAGTAAATTGATAGATGAAAATGATAGAGAAAATATAATTTCAGAATTATCAAAATATCATAAAATTATTGAATTAACTTCTGAACAAATATTAAATTTTGCAGGAAATGTACTTGAACTTCAAGGAAATGAAGGTAAATTTATTGTAATGTCAAATTCAGCATATAATATTTTGAGCAGTGAACAAAAAGAAGTGATAGAATCTACACTTCCAATTGTTAAAGTAAACATTGAAACAATAGAAAAAATAGGTGGCGGATCTGCCAGATGCATGATGGGTGAAATATTTTGATAAAATACCTATAATCGATAATTAAAATATTTAAGAAAGAAATATGATAAACAAATATTCAATAGTAGAAAAGAAAATTGAAAAATATAATGAAAATAGTAATTTTAAATGGATTGAAATGATTCATCCTAATAATCAAGAAATTGAAGAAATATACACAACTTACAATTTACCTAAAGATTATATCACGGATATAACTGATAAATATAAGCTTCCTCGAACTGAAGGATTAGACGACGATAGTCCAAATTTGTTAATATTAAATTATCCTATAAAAATGAGCAATACCGAAAATCATCCAAACGCATTTTGGTACTTGATACTAATTTCATTTGGATTGAGCTTCGCAATAATTTATTTATTAAAGAAAAACGACTATTTGTAAAAATAATTAACTGACTATAATGGAAACTTTTTGCCTTTATTAATTCTTTAGATTCCATTATTTTTAATTTCTTACTTAATTTTCACTGCAAAAATGGAACCTTTTAGCTATACAGCCTATTTAGGTTCCATTAAAATTTTCTAAAATTTGAGCAAATTTCAACTATGAAATTTCATCTAAAAATTCTTCATAATTTTCAATCCACTTTACTTGTTCCCAATCTTTTTTAGGCAATTCAAGTTCATTTTTTTGAATCTTACCTGGAGTTGATCGACCATTTTTAATATATTTCCACTACTATATACAATAAATTCTCTTACAGTATCTTTATTTCCTTTTAATACCTCTAAATTAGAATATGAGTCTTCCTCAGTATTATCTTCTAACTTATTTGACAGAATATATGATAATGTCCAAAAGAAGTCTGTATGCCTTATCAGTCCTTTTGATTCAGAACCTGATTTTATAATTCTAGGATAAGTTATAATATTTGGCTTAGTATTACCACCTTCCCAAATTTCTGCCTTTTTGCCTCTTAGTCCATTACTTGGATTATGTCCGATTGAAAGTAAGTAAGGGAAATTTGCTACTGCCGATGCTCCATTATCACTTGTAAATATTATCATGGTATCATCAAATATATTTTTAGATTTTAAACTATCAACAATCTCTCCAACGTATCTATCAACCTGTAGGACAAAATCCCCATATATTCCAATGCCAGATTTTTTCAAATCTTTTTCACTTGGCAAAAGTGGTCCATGTACTAATGGAGTTGGATAGTAAATAAAAAAATGATTATCATGATTACTATATTCATCAATCAAACTTAATACTTTTTCCTGCATTATATCCGGTGTCTTAACATGATCATAGTCTTCAGATGCAACACCAATTTGCCATTTTTGTTGATTTTCAGCATTGTATCTACTTAAATTTAATTCTCCAGTAATTTTAGTAGGAATTGTTGTCACTCTATCATTCTCAACATACACATTCAGTTCTAATTTTGCTATTTTGATTAAATGCTGAAACATCTCCTACTCCAAGATCATCATTAAATTTGGTTTTTTCATATAATCCCCTTTAGTTAATAGACAAATATGTTATTTATTTTTTCCAAATATTTCCTTAAATAACCACATTATCAACAGTACAATTAAACCAAACCATGCAATTTTTAATGTAACACTTACAAAAAATTTCATGATAGTTAATAACACATATAAAACAACCAATATAGCAATAAATCCACCCAAACATCCTATTTTATTCTTTTGTTCCATAATTATTCTCCTTTAATTCAATATAAAATAATTACTTTATAGATTTATTATATATTTTTTTAGCAATCAAGGCAATAATTGCAAATTCAATAATATAAATATAAGTTTTAACTCCAGAGTCTGATGTGTTAGGATTTATAATTTTTGAGTTTTCATTGTTAATTTTACCTAAATTATTTTCAGTAACTGTAATTATCTTTTTATTAATATTTTTATTTTTTTCTTCATCATCAACAATATTTTTTTGCAATACATCATTACTACTATGTATATCATTTTTATCAGATTTTTTATCAGAATGAGAACTGTTTGAATCTTCTAATTTTACTTTTGAGCCTTCTTTTTCCATGATACTAGCACTTTCATCTTCCAAAATTTGATCAATTTTTTGTCTTTCTTTTAATTCAACTTTTCTGTCTTCTCCATATTTTTTATACTCTTCAAAATCTTGATATAAATAAAATTTATTGTTATTTTCAAATAATTCAGCCATTTCTAATATAATATTATCATTTAATCTGTTAGCAGAAATCAATACACCTAATGGCATATTATCTTTTGTTAGATGAGTAGGAATGCTTATACTTGGTGTATCCGTTACATTTGATAATTGCGTAAATGGTGTTATCGTCCAAGCAGGTAACCATTGATCATAAATTAGTTGTAGCGCTTCCTCTTTACTTAAATCGGACATATCCTTCATCTTATCTTTTAATTTTTCAGGAATATGATTATAATCTGCTTCAGGTGCAGAATATGATGTAGTAGGTGTTATAAATGCTTGGTATTTTTCATAAAAATTGTCCATTTTATCTCTAAAATTTTTTAAATCATTTTTTGCATTTTTCATATCAACTGGTGATAATTTTTTTCCTAATTGATATAATCCCCAGTTTAATAATTCTACATCATTTTTAGACATGTCTTTCTTAAATTTTTGATTAAAGAAATAATTTGAAATTCCCCCAGCCTTGCTTGCATTAATGTAATAATCCATCATCATCTGTTTACCATCAATTGGATATTCAACCTCTTCTAAAGTATATCCTTTTGATTTTAAGAAATTTACAGCATCGTTTACCGCCGATATCGCTTCATCGCTTATTGGTGTACCTGCAGGTGTTTTTGTAGTATATGCAATAATTTTACTTTTATCTAAATGTAAATCATTGGCTTTTATTTTACCGCCTAAAGCATTTGCAATACCTGTAACATCTTCCATCTTCTCAGCTAAAATATAATTTTCAGTAGTAAATGAAGAAGATTTTAATTGGGTGTTTGGATTAACAACACCACTTGATGGAAAATATCCAATAAGACCACTAAATGAAGCAGGTATACGAATAGATCCACCAGCATCATTAGCTGTTGCAACTGGACTTTGCCCAATTGCTACTCCCGAAGCTGATCCTCCTGATGATCCTCCAGGATTTTTTTCAGTATTCCATGGATTTTTAGTAGAGCCAAACAGATTTGAATTTGTAACATTAATTAATCCCATTTGTGGAATTGTTGTTTGAGCAATAGGTATAAATCCTAAATCAGTATACGTTTTAACCAATCCATTATCTTTATTTGAAATATTGTCCTTCATAAATTCTAGCCCGTAAGAATTCATACCATTTTCAAGTTCAAATGTTAGTCCTTTTATAAGTATTGGAACACCAAAAAATGGCTTATCTTTATTTTCAGTGTTTTCAGCATCAGCATATGCCCTATCTTTAAGTGCTTGATTAATAGTTTTTCCATCTTGTTTTATTATATTATTTAAGACAGGATCAGTTTCTTCAATAACTTCATAAGCCAAATCAACTAATTGCTTTGCAGTAACTTTTCCGTCTTTAACCAATTTAGCCATTTGAGTAGCAGAAAGTTTTTTATAAGCTTCTTTATCTAAAACGAATTTACTGCTATTTTTTACATTTGCATCACTTGCAATTACAACTGTTGTACTTACCAATAGTACGGATAAAATAATTGCACTATATTTTAATAAAATATTTTTTATTTTTTTATACATAATTACTCCTTTATATTTTATATAAAAAATTATAACCCAAATATAAATACATTTATGTGATTTCAAATATATAATTGACAAATGTCATTACCGAATATAGACTTATAGATATTGAACTCATAAGGAGAAATAGATGAATAATAAAATTTTAAAATTAACACAAACAGCTATTTTAGCTGCATTATGCTTTATTGCATTTAAATTTTTACAAATTAAAGTTCCTGTTCCTGGAGGAGCTGATTTTACATCATTCCACTTTGGTAATGTATTTTTAGTTTTAGCTGCTTTACTTTTAGGTGGGTTTTATGGAGGATTAGCTGGAGCAATTGGAATGACAATTGGAGATTTGTTGGATCCTGTGTATATTTTAGTTGCACCAAAAACATTTTTATTGAAATTATGTATAGGATTAATTGTTGGATTTATTGCACATAACTTAAAATATATTAATAAAAGTAATGATAAAAAATATATTTTAAAATGGACTATAATAGCTTCTATTTGTGGTATGGGATTCAATGTTATTGCTGACCCACTAGTAGGATATTTTTACAAACTATATCTATTAGGACAACCTCAAAATATTGCAAAAGCTTTGGCTAAAATTTCAGCAGGTGTTACATTGTTTAACTCTGTATTGGCAGTAATTTTTGCAACAGTATTTTATATGGCGGTAAGACCTATTTTAATTAAAAATAATTTAATATAAACAGTTAAAAAGGCTGTTGCAAATAACTAAAAATGTTATTTGCAACAGCCACTTTTTTCTTATTTTTATTTATATTCTATTTTTTACTTTTGTTATAAATTGATGTAATTATTGGTAAAACTACAAATCCTATAATCATTGAAGCTATAGCCAAGTAATTTGGTGATTTTAATCCAGCTTCTGAAGTAAGTGTGAATTTACCAACCCAATCAAATTTCAATAATAAAATTATTGTTAATACTAATGATATTAAAGGAATTATAACATCTGTAACAAAATTTTTCTTTGCAGTTTTTATAACTTCTTGTTTATTTTTTCCGTAGAAGAACATAATTATAGCTATTGGAACTAATACAAATTGAGCAAATCTTGCTATTGAGCTTATAATCATAATTGAACCCATATTATAATCAAATGCAATTGGTAATAATATTGCTATTACCGCTGTTATAACTGTAGCATAAATTGGGAAACCACTCTTTGTTCTTTTTGCAAATATAACTGGAACTTGACCTTGTTTTGACATTGATTCTAATATTCTTGGTGTATGGAATGAAGCTGCAACGTTAATACCAAACATTGAAACTAATGATCCATATAATATAATATTCTTTATAATCGGATTATCAAACACTGATAATAATGCAACTACTTCTTTTGACTTTACTAATTCAACTGGATTTATCATCATTGTTACTAATACGATACCAATATAAATAAATGCAATTATGCCCATTCCTAGTGGAATTGCTATTGGAAGATTTTTTTCTGGATTTTCCATATCATCAGATCCCGATGCAACTGATTCAAATCCTGTAAATGCATAAAATGCAGCAATTATCGCAACTACATATGCTGAAAGGTCCATCTTTGAAACTACATCTTTTGTTACATCATTAATATGTGAATAATTATTTGTACCTGTAAATACAACTATTAATACTCCTGAAATAATTACTGTAACTAAAACCAATAATTTACCTACAGTTGATATATTACTTACAAATTCTATAAATCTTGTTCCTAATAAATTTATAATAACTAAAACTATCATTAATACAACGAAACCAAGTGTTATATTTGTAAAGCTTGCACTATCAAGATTAAAAATTCTTAAAACGGATTTTACTACACCTGTTGCCATAACTCCCCATGCAATTGCTGCAGAGAAATATCTCGTAACCCCTACATATAATCCTGTACCGTCACCAAATGCCGCCTTTGTATATGCATAAGCTGCCCCACCTTTAGAAACATATTTAGCTGCTGAAGCAAATGTAACAGCTAAAACTGTTGCAAATACTGCTGAAATTAAATATATATATGGAGCATATTGTCCTGACATTTTTACAACTTCACCAGGTGATAAGAAAATACCAGCCCCAATAATTGAGTTAATTGTTAACAATACAATCGACCAAAATCCAAATTTTTTTACATTTTCACTATTCATATATTTCTCCTTTACTTTTTAGTATTTTCAATTAAATTTTTAAATAGTAAATTCATTGCTTCTTCAACTCTATGAAGCATTTCTGGATGCCATTGAACTCCAATCATAAAAGAATAATTTTTACTTTCAAAAGCTTCTACTACACCATCTTTACTTTTTGCTGAAACCTTAAATTCATCTGCTACTTTATCTACTATTTGATGGTGGAATGAATTTACCATCATACTGTCTTTTTCAAAAAATTTATGTAATTTTGTACCTTTTTCGATATTTACAGTATGAGTTAATAATGTAGGATTCCCTACTTGATTATGTTTTATGTAAACATCTTTATTTAAGGATAAATCTTGATATAATGTACCACCGTGATATACATTTAATATTTGATATCCTCTACAAATACCTAAAATAGGAATATTTCTTTCTTTAGCATATTTTATTAATTTATAGTCAAATTTATCTCTTTCTAAAAGTGTTTGTCCAATTTTTTGATGAGGTTCTTGCCCATATAATGTTGGTGTGACATCATGTCCACCGCTTAAAATAAGTGCATCTATATTTTCAACTTGTTGTCTTATAACTTCATCATCACTGTTCATTGGAATAATATATGGTATTCCGCCATTTTTTATTACAGATTCACAATAATCTTCATTTACATAGGATCTTCTATAACCTTCAAATCCTCCTGCACTTTCAATTATTATTGAACCTGAAATCCCAATTACTGGTCTTTTCATCATTCCTCCTATTTTTCAATCATTCTATTAAGCACTGTAATATCGGTTTGTTTCATGCCTTCTTTAGCAACATATCCGATATTCCTTATTGTATTTTCAACACAATCTTTTAACAATCCATCTCCTGCAATAAAGTTTTTCCCTTTTTTAGCAAGATTAAATCCAGTTATACCTGCATCAACAGCTGTGGCAATTTTTGCAGCACATGATGGTTTTGCACCATCACACAACATACCAGATGCAATCATTAAAGCATTACTAATTGTATATTCAATAATTTTGAAATTTTGTGTTTCAACATATGCAATACCTGCTCCTGCAGCTACACCAGCTGAGGTAACTCCACAATATGCAGAAAGTCTTCCTATAAATCTTTTTATATGAAGTGCAACTAAATTTGAAATAATAAGTCCTTTATAAAGTATTTCTTTAGATACATTCCTTTCCTTTGCGTATTCAATAACTGGTATACTACATGTTATACCCTGATTTCCTGACCCCGCATTTATAACAACTGATAAACTACAGCCACTCATTCTTGCGTCAGATCCTGCAGCAGCCTTAGCTCTTGCCCTAGTTCTCAAACTATCGTCTTCATCTAAAAGCATTTTTCCTACTGCAGAACCCCAATTTCCAGTTAATCCTTCTTTTGAAATTGCAGTATTTGATGAAATTTGTTGTTCTAATAAATTTTCAACTTTATTTAAGTCAATATTTTCAGCATATTCAAATATTTCTTTTACCGACAATTTATCATAATCTTTGTGAGATTTTGCGTTTGAATAGCAATTGTCATACATATGTACTTCACCATTTTTTATGATTTTAACAATGTTTGTATGTTTATTTTTTATTTCAACTTCAACTTCATTTCCTTCATTATCATATAAAACAATTTCAATATCTAAATTTTCTTCTCCTTCTTTTAAAGAAACAAAAATTTGTCCATTATCAAGCATTCTTTTGGCATTTTGAATATCTTCTTGTGTTACCTCTGATAATACTTCAAGTCCTTTATCAGCTTTCCCTCCTATAATGCCTATTGCAGCAGCAGATTCTACACCCTTCATGCCATTTGTATTTGGTACTGTTACACTTTTTACATTTTTAATGATATTTCCGGAACATTTAACTTCAACTTTAACTGGTAATACTTCTAAAACCTCCCTTGCTTTTGCAGCAGCAAGAGCAATAGAAATGGGTTCGGTACAGCCACAAGCTTTGATTAGTTCACTCTTAAGTAGATCTGTAAAATCAATCATGCGCTCCCCCTTTTTATTTTGTAAAAAAAAATTAAATAAAAATATTATTTGTGATAACGTTTTTATTTAATCTGATTATAACATTTATTTAAAAAAAATAATAGTAGTAATTGAATTTTTTTTCAAAACTAACCATTAATTATTTTTAATATTTTGTGCTTTATTTTTATATTCATTATCATTTTCAATAATTTCATATGGATTATCTACTAATTTTTTATAGTAATTTAATTTAAATTCTTTAACTATACTACCTGGTGATTTACTCATTACAAGCACTCTATTTCCAAGAGTTAGAGCCTCATCTATATCATGTGTTATCATAAAAAATGTTTGTGATTCATTTACCCACATTTGTCTTATAAATGCTTGCATGGATGCTCTAGTAATTGCATCTAACGCACCAAATGGTTCATCCATTAATACAATGTCTGGACTAGTTATCAATGTTCTTGAAAGAGCAACTCTTTGTTGCATACCACCAGATAATTCAAAAGGATAATGTTTTCTATATTCAGATAATTTTGTTTTTTCCAAATATTCATCAACAAGTTTATTATAATATGTTTCTCTGTTTTAGCAACTTTTAATCCATATTTTATATTATTTTCAACATTTAACTATGGATACAAATTAGTTGATTGAAAAACTACGCCTCTGTCATCTCCTGGGCCTGATATTTCAGTATTTTTTTTTATACTTGTCCACTGCTTGGCTTTATAAAACCTGCTATTAATTTTAGTAGCGAACTTTTTTCACACCCGGATGGTCCTAATACAACTATAAAATCTGATTTATCAATCTCTAAATTTATATTACTAATAGCATGAGTATTTCTTAAATTTTCGTTATAAACTAGTGAAACATTATTTAATTTAATCATACTTAATATTTCAATTAAAACAATAAAAAAATAATCAAAGTTATAAGTTTACCACCTTATATACATCCATTATTTTATCGAAATTATTCAATATCTAATTTTTCCTTAAAAAATGTTCCGTTTTCTAATTCCCCAAAAGCTTCTTCTAATTCTGCTCTAGAATTCATAACTATTGGGCCTGCCCATGCGATAGGCTCATTTAATGCTCTTGATTGTATATACAATATTTGTGATCCACCATCCTTGCCTTTAAGTGTTAAAGATGTCCCATTTGTTAATTTAACAGCTGTTTTTTCACTAATTTCTTCACCTGCTACTACAGCACCTCCCAATAAAGTAAATACCATTACAGAATCATCTTCTTTCATTTCAATATTAAATTCTGTACCCTCATTTAGGTGAATATCATAATAATTCAATGGTAAATGCTCGCCTTGATGACCTTTATATTCACCATATTCCCCAGCAAGTAATCTTAAATATCCTCCATCAAATTCAATTTCATAAATTTGATCATTTCCAATATTATGATATGTTGGTGAACTCATTTTGTTTTTTTTAGGTAAATTTAACCATAATTGTACCCCTAACAATCTATCAGATGCAGGAACTTGTTCTTCATGTAAAATACCTGATCCTGAATTCATCCATTGTATTTGTCCATCACCAATAGCATCTTCATTTCCCAATGTATCCTTGTGAACCATTTTACCTTTGTATAAGTAACTTATTGTTTCTATCCCTCTATGTGGATGTAGTGGAAAACCTGCTGTATATTCATCAGGATTTACACTATCAAATGAGTCTAACATTAAAATTGGATCAAATTCTTTGGTATTTCTATGTCCTAAAACTCTTACCAGGTTTACTCCTGCTCCATCAACAGTTCTAAATCCTTGTACTTTTGTCTTTACTTTTCTTTCCATAATATTCCCCCTATCTTTTCTTCTTACAATTTTACCCACGATTTTATATCTAAAACAATTAATCAAATATAACAATATTTTTACAAAATTGATTTTTATACAATTTACACATATAATTAAAACATTAAGTTAGGAGTAAATAATGAAAAAATCAATGAAAAAATTTATAGTTTTATGGTTTGGCCAATTAACTGCCTCCATCGGACACGGACTTACAACTTTTGTACTTAGTGTTTTTGCATTCTCTGTATCTCAATCAGCTGTTGATGCATCAATGGTAATGCTTTTAGGATTTTTGCCTTATATAATTCTAATAGTCCCTTCAGGAGTATTAGCTGATAAATATGATAGAAGATTATTAATGATTTTAGGAGATGGACTTTCTGCACTAGGAATTTTATATATTTTGATCATGAAAATGAATGGAAATCTTTCATTGATAGATGTATATATCGGTGTTACCATAAGTTCAATTTTTTCTGCACTTATGACTCCAGCATATCAAGCAACTGTCAGTGACATTCTTAGTAAAGATGAATATATAAAAGCAAGTGGTTTAATACAAATTTCAAACTCTGCAAAGTTCCTTATTTCACCTGTATTGGCTGGATTTTTAATCGGTATTTCTAAAGGATTTGAGATTATATTATTAATAGATATATTAACAGTTTTTGTTACAATAGCTACATCATTTTATATAAAATCCGGATTAGAAAGTAAAGTCTATGAAATAGAAAAAGATTTTTTCAAAAGTTTATATAATTCTTGGAAAATCTTAAAAAATAATCGAGGAGTTTTTGATTTAGTTTTAATTTCAACGGCTCTTACATTTTTTATTGCATTTATACAAACTTTATCTAGTCCATATTTTCTTTCATTTTCAAACAGTGAAACTTTAGGTAAAGCAATGACAGTCGCTGCTTTTGGAATGTTACTTTCAGGATCGATTTTAGGAGTTTACTCTATTAAAAAAAATCATATCAAGTATATGGCTCTTTCTCTTTTCCTAGCAGGCATGTTTATGTTTGGATTTGGTTTGACTATAAATATATATATAATTACTCTATTTGGTTTTTTATTTTTTTCAACTTTACCAGTTGCAAATAGTACAATAGATTACATGATTAGAATAAATTTAGATAACCAACATGAAGGAAGAATTTGGTCGTTTATAACATTCATCTCTCAGATGGGATTTGTACTAGCCTATCCTACTGCAGGTCTTTTAGCAGATAATATATTTACTCCTATAATGTCAAAAAATGGTTTACTTGGAAATTCTATTGGTAAAATCATGGGCGTTGGAAATGGAAAAGGAATCGGATTATTAATTATGATTGCTGGAATATGTCTTTCCCTCACAGCTTTAATAATAATAAAATCAAAAAATATTAGAAATTTAGAAAAAAATAAATCTTATTAATAATTTATATAAAAATACCGAAAAATCACTTAATTACATTTTAGTGAATTTTCGGTATTTTTTAATTTTTATAAATTAATGTCTCAGGATGTGAAAAATTAAATTTAATATTTTTATTTGGATTTATAAGTAAATTTAATATTGTATCTTCTTTAGTTCCCATTCTTGTATCTATAACCAATTTTCTATAAGGCTTAAATCCACATTTTTCCTGAACTCTTTTTGATTGATTATTAAAAATAAAATATCCTGATGTTAAGAAGTCATAATGAAATTCATTAAATAAATAATTTATTACTGCATTTACTGCTTCAGGCATTAGTCCTTTTCCCCAATATTCTTTACTCAATACAAATCCAAGTTCTCTACCAATGTAATCATCAAATTCTGTTAATTTATCTTCACTTCCATATTTTTCAACTCCTAATGATCCAATAACTCTTTTATCTTCTTTATGGAATAATGCAAAAGTTTTATCTCCATTAATAAACATATTTAAGATTTCTTGGGATTTATCTTTATTTTCATGTGGACTCCAACCAGCCATTTGCCCTACACCATCAACTGAAGCATATTCATAGAAATCATCCAAATCACTTTGTTTAAACGGTCTAAGTATTAATCTTTCTGTTTCAATGATTTTTCCATTTAATTTAAAATCGGCATTCATCTTAAATTCCTTAAATTAATTTATAATAATTTTTTTTACTATTATATCAAAAATTTTTACTTCAAATACTTTTCAAACCATTTTTGAATTTCATATAGTCTTTTTAATCTTCCTTGTGGTTTTCCTGTTCTTGAAAGGTCGTGATTTTCACCTTCAAAAATTACAAGCTTTGTATCTACGTCATTCATCTTTAATGAAGCATACATTTGAACACCCTGTTCTAAAGGACAGCGGTAATCTTCACTTGCATGTATGAATAATGTTGGTGTTTTTACATTTTTAGCATATTTTAATGGAGATTGTCTCCAAACAAGCTCTAAATCATCCCATGGATTTGCCTGTGTTTGATCATCAACGAAGTAGTATCCTATATCACTTACTCCATAAAATGAAGTCCAATTTGATATTGATCTTTGACTATTTGCAACCTTAAATCTATCAGTATGACCAATTATCCAATTTGTCATGAAACCACCATAGCTTCCACCCATTACGGCTAATCTTGATTCATCTATATCTGAATATTTTTCAAGAACTTCATCTGTAAATTTCATTAAATCGTCAAAGTCGATAGTTCCATATTTTCCACGAATGTCTGAAAAATCATCTCCTCTACCTGATGAGCCTCTTGGATTTGTGTAAAATACAAAATATCCTTGATTTGCTAGAAATTGCATTTCATGATGTAAAACTGTTGAATAAGCAGTTTTTGGCCCACCATGAATTTGTAAAATTCCTGGATATTTTTCACCTTTTTCATAACCAACTGGTTTTATAACATAACCAACAAATTTATTTCCATCATTTTCAAAATTAAATTCTTCAATTTGGGATAAATTTACTGCTTCTAAATCTTTTGAAAAATCTGTTAACTTAATTTCTTGATTATTTTCTAATTTATATAACTCAGGAAGTTGTAAATCCCTCATTGCTGTAAAATAAAATTCATTCCCATCATATGTAAATCCTTCAACTGACCCATTTCTTGAAATCACTTCTTCTATATTTCCATCTAAATCAATACTCCAAACCACAGAATTATCAAAATATGTAGAAACAAAATACATTTTATCATCAACTATTTGAACCGGATTACCTTCTCCTTGTCTGGCATCAGTCCCAACTGTATTGAAAAACGCAATATCGATATTATCTGATGAAATTTGTTTTTCATTTTTTCCATCTATATCGTAATAGAAAACTTTAGGATCTTCATTTAATCCTGTTTTCTTTATGTCTGTTGCGATACTGATTATTCCATCTTTTATGAAATCTACATAATAATGAGCTTTACCTTTAGATATTTCTTTAATTTCTAGAGTTGAAAAATCTAATATTCCTATATAATTTGTCAATTCCATTACATCAGTATTGTTTGAATAAATAACAACAGCATGTGTTTTATTTTTATTTAAGACAAAATCAGATATTTCAATCTCATCAGAATTAATTTTTATGTCGTTTCCATTTTCATCTAAAATGTACAAATCAGTTTTATTCCCATAAATGTATCCTGCACCATTAAACCAAAATGGAAGTTTAGCTATATCTTGATAATCCGATTTTTCAGTTGAAATATTACTTGTATAAATAATTTTATTATCATTTAATTCATAAAACTTTCCAATGGAATGCTCTGATTTTATTAATTCAACAGCTTCACCACCATTTGGATTAATTTTGTATAATCTAGACTTAATTTCTTTTTCTTCTTTTGAATCTCCGTATATCATTTCTTCTAATTCTTTTGGAAGTTTATCTTTTTTCTTTGAGTCTACATTCCTACTTGATGAAAATACAATTGATCCATCTTTGAAGAATGTAAAATAGCCATCTTTTCCAGAATTTGTCAATTGAATTTGCTTATTACATTTTTTATCATACAAATAAATATTTTTTTCATATCTATTTGCTTTCATATTTACAGTAGTAATGTGATATGCAACAAAATCTGCATTTTGATCGACATTACTAATATATTTAAAGTCCTTAAAACTATCTATTTTCATATTTTTACCTTTCTATAAAACATTTTTAGTTACACCAAATATTTTATATCAATTAATTTATTTTTTCTACACTAATTTGTCAAATTATTTAGCCATCTTTTCTTTTTATAAAGAGGCAAAATTAGGAAGAATTTTATAAATTCTTCAAGACTAACTATCATAAAAATCCATTCAATTCGCCATTTTAAGAATAAAACTCCAATAAATGACATAGGAATTGCGAATCCCCACATTGTTGAAAGTTCAATTAAGAATGGAATTTTTGTCTCTCCACCTGCTCTAAAAATACCAGTATAAAGCATACCATTTAGGAATCTAAAAGGAATAAATAAACCTCTTATTATCAATAAAGATATAGCCATGGCATATATATGTGGTTCAATATTTGTATAAATCTTCATCAATAAATGTGGCAATCCAGCCAATATTGATAATGAAATAAATCCTAATGTAGATGTTATCTGCAAGAAATATTTAGCATATCTATCAGCTTTTTCAATTTTTCCAGCCCCCAATGTTTGACCAATAAGTACAGTCGCAGATGTATTTACAGCATTTACAATTATGAAAAATATATTTTGAATTGTATTGGTAAGCTGAATAGAAGCAGTTGCATCTTTTCCAATTCTTGCATAAGCAATTGCAAATAATAATTGTCCTAATGCCCATAAGATTTCTGCTAGAATAATTGTAGTACCAATTTCAAAATACTTCTTAATTCTTACTGATTCAAACTTTAGTAAATTTGTAGGAGTCAATAAATTAACCCCTGGTTTATGTCTTAAAATCATTAATGTTAATAGTACAATTTCCACAATTCTAGCAATAATCGTACCTAATGCTGCACCAGAAACTCCCATTGCTGGTGCTCCAAACTTTCCAAAAATAAACATGTAATTGAAAAATACATTCACAAAAAATGATACTATAGAAACCAGCAAAGGCTCTTTAGCTCTATTACATGATCTTAAAACAGTATTAAAACATTGAGAAATAGCTGTTATTAAGAATGTTAATGATATTAACCTTAAATAACTAATACCGACATTAATTACTGATTCATCTGGGATTAATATTCTCATTATTTGATATGGATATAATAGTGAAAACACAGTAAATATCACACCAATTAAAATGCTAAATTGCATAATTATAGTTAGATATTTCCTAACACTATTTATATCTTTATCTCCAAAATATTGTGCAAAAAATACTGATCCTGTACTGCACACACCAAAACAAGCAACAAAGAAGAAAAATACAAATTGATTTACAAGTCCTACTGCTGCTATTTCCGAGCCACCTAATGAGCTAATCATTACTGTATCAGCCATATTTATTGATGTTGAAATCAAAAATTGTATTGATACAGGAAGCGCCACAGATAACATCATTCTTAAAAATATTTTGTCGCTAAAAAATAATTTTTTATTCATATTTACCTACTATCTTTTATTAAAATATTCATTAGTCTTTTTAACTACTACACCACTTAATAAAAATAATCCTATTAAATTTGGAATAGCCATCAGTCCATTCAATGTATCTGAAATCGTCCAAATATCCTCAAGTCCACCAACTGCACCAACATAGATTAATGGTATGTAAACAATTCTGTAGATTAAAACATGTTTTTCACCAAACAAATACGCAAAACATCTTTCGCCGTAATAATACCAGCCAACAATCGTTGAAAATGCAAACAATGTTAATCCAATTGAAACTATGTATTCTCCACCATTAAATCCTGTATTAAATGCTGACATTGCAAGTTCTACACCTTTTAATCCACTATTCCATTTATCAGAAGTCAATATTACAAGAGCAGTCATTGTACAAATAACTAAAGTATCCATAAATACCTCATATACTCCCCAAATACCTTGCTCTACAGGGTGATTTGTTTTTGCAGCACTGTGTGCAATTGGTGCTGAACCTAATCCTGCTTCATTGGTAAATATTCCCCTTGATAAACCTTGCCTTAATGTTAATAATATGGTTGATCCAATGAAACCACCTACTGCAGCATGAGTTGTGAATGCACTCTTAAAAATTTCAACTACTACCGATGGAATCTGTCTATAATTTACAAATATTACTATAATTGAGCCAAAAATATAAAAAAATGCCATTACTGGTACCAATCTACCAGTAACTTTAGCAATATTTTTTAATCCACCAATTAAAACTAATGAACTTAAAATTGTAACAATAATCCCTACTGTTGATGGATTAAAATTAAATGATGTTTTCAATGCTTGAGTAATTGAATTTGATTGAGTCATATTACCAATTCCAAATGATGCTAACATACCAAATATAGAAAACAGAAATGCTAAAATAGGCATTTTTGCTCCATTTTTCAAATAATACATTGGCCCACCTGAAAAATGTCCAGTTTTTTCATTCTTTTCTCTATAAACAATTGATAAAACTACTTCTGCATATTTTGTAAACATTCCAAAAAATGCAGAAATCCATATCCAAAACACAGCACCCGGTCCACCAACTGCAATAGCCAATGAAACTCCAGCAATATTCCCCGTACCCACAGTAGCAGCCAAAGCTGTTGCAACTGCTTGAAATGGTGTAACAGTCCCATCTCCTTCATGATTTTTATGAAACATTTTTAGAAATGTATTTTTTAAGATAAAACCAAATTTTCTAAAAATTATTCCTTTTGTTCTAATCATAATTAAGAGACCAGCCCCTAATAATAAAATTATCATTGGCCAGCCCCAAACTATGTTAGAAATTATTTTATTAATTTTTAATATTTCCGACATAAAACTCCTATTTTGCATTATTTTCTACAATTTTAACAATCAATTCTGATGCTTTTCTCATCCATTCAGTTGGGATAAATTCATATCTACCATGGAAATTCATACCACCTGCAAAAATGTTAGGTGTAGGAAGTTCCATAAATGACAATTTAGCCCCATCTGTACCACCTCTAATTGGAACAATATTTGGAACTATGCCAATATCTTCCATTGACTTTTTAGCAAGTTCAACTATTTCCATTTTTGGTGTAATTTTTTCTTTCATATTAAAGTAAGAATCTGTTATTTCAAGCTTTACAGCATCTTTATATTTCACATTCAAAAATTGTGCTGCAGCTTTTAACACTTCTTTCTTTTCATTAAACTTATCCATATCATGATCACGAACTATATATGTCATTTCAGTAAATTCAACACTTCCTGAGAAATCTGATAAATGTATAAATCCTTCATAATTTTCTGTGTATTCTGGTTTTTGTGCAACAGGAAGCATTGATTCAAATTCCATACCAATTCTTACTGAATTAATCATTGTATTTTTTGATGAACCCGGGTGAACATTTTTACCTTGAATTTTAACAATCACAGTTGCAGCATTAAAGTTTTCATATTCTAATTCGCCAAGTGGTCCACCATCCATAGTGTAAGCAAAATCTGCTCCAAAACCTTCAACATCAAATAAATCTGCGCCTCTACCAATTTCTTCATCTGGAGTAAATCCAATCTTAACATCTCCATGCTCGATTTCTGGATGATTTACTAAATATTGGATAGCATCCATAATTTCTGAAATCCCAGCTTTATCATCAGCTCCTAAAAGTGTTGTCCCATCAGTTGTTATAAGCTCCATTCCAACTAAATCATTAAGAATAGGAAAATCTAAAACTTTCATTGTGTATTCATCATTTAACTTAATATCTCCACCTTCATATTTAAATATTTTAGGATTTACACATTTGCCATCTAAATCTGGTGCTGTATCCATATGAGAAATAAATCCAATTGTAGGAATATCTTTATCTACATTTTTTTCCAAAGTACCATAAACATATCCATTTTCATCCTGAAATGCATCTTTAATTCCTAAAGCTTTTAAATCTTCAACTAGAATTTTACCTAATTCTAATTGTCCCGGTGTGCTTGGACATGTTGTATTTTCTTCATTTGATTTTGTATCTACTGCAATATATTTCTTAAATCTTTCAATTATATCCATTTTAAATGCCCCCTATCTTAAATATTCTTTTAAATTTTCTACAGCTTTTTCCAAATTTTCCATTGATGTTGCATAGCTTATTCTTAAATGTCCTTCTCCACCAGGACCAAAATACGATCCAGGAATTGTAGCAACTTTTGCATTATATGCAATTTCAGATGCAAATTCTTGAGAATTTTGATTTCTATCTTGTGGAATTTTTGCAAAAATATAAAAAGCTCCATCTGGACTTGAAACCTCAAAGTTTAATTTTGTAAGTTCATCAACTAAGAAATCTCTTCTCTTTTTATATTCAAATTTCATCAATTCAGAATCTTGTTTTCCGTATTTAACAGCTGCTAATGCTCCATATTGACTAATTGATGTTGCATTTGTAACGTTAAATTGATGTGGTTTTGAAATTTCTTTTACAATTTCATCCGATGATAAAATAAATCCTATTCTCCAACCAGTCATAGCATGAGATTTAGACAATCCTGTAATCAAAATTGTATTTTCAGGTATAATATTCGCCATTGAATAATGGGATTTTTCGTAAACTAATTCTGCGTAAATTTCATCACAAATAACGTATAAATCATATTTTTTTATAACTTTTGCCAATTCTTCAAGTTGTTCTCTTGTATATGAAACACCTGTTGGATTATTAGGATTTACTAAAACTACAGCCTTATATTCAGTTTCAGGGTTATTTTTTATAATCTCTTCCAATTTTTCTGCGGTAAAAACAAATCCATTATCACTTGTATCTACTAATTGAAATTTTCCATAAGTCATCATGATTTCAGGCATATACAATGGAAATGTTGGTGTAGGAATAATAACAACATCGTCTGGATTTAATATTGCTTGGAAAGTTGAATTCATACCTTCTGTCGCTCCAACTGTAACTATAACTTGATCTTTTGTATAATTAAAATTAAATTTTTCATTATAGTAATTAGCAACTTCTTCCCTAAGATCCAATATTCCATTACTTGCTGTATAATGTGTAAAATTATCGTCTATTGCTTGTTTAGCTGCTTTTTTAATATGATCCGGTGTATTAAAATCTGGTTCGCCAAGTGTTAATTTTACAATTTCAGGTATTTGATTTATCTCGTGATTAAATTTTAATATATTTGATTCACTAAGTTTTTCAACTATTTTATTAAATTTCATATTTACCTCTGTGTTTATTTATTATCTTTATATTTTATAACTTTATTTAACTTTAGTCTAGTAAAAAAGCACTAAAATACATAATTTTAGTGCTAAATTTTTATTTATTTTCTTCTATTAACTTTTGTAAAATAACCGCATCCTGAGATGCTACATTTTCGTAAATATTTTTATAAAATTCTAACAAGTCTTTATCTCTTAGTATAAACTTAACTTGTGTATTTGAAAGTGCAACTTTAATTAATTTATTTTTTTGTGATGAAGTCCAATCACTAATTTTACTCATTTCATGTATAAGATTATGTGTGTGTGAAAAACTAGTACTATCTTCCAATTTGTTTATCAAATCTTCTTTATACTTTTCTTCATCAGATTGATTTTTCATTTCTATGTCTTTTTCATGTAAAGCGGTATAAAAATGATGTTCCAAAATTTCATTTGTTACCGTACGATCAATTATTTGTTTTACAAGCATTTCTAAATCAGAATCTTCTTGATAATCAGCAGGAGCAAAATACTTAATTCTTCTATCTTCAAGCATCTTAAAAACCTTAGATTTATCGTTTGTTTCTGCATTATATACACCGATAGAATGTCCACCATTCATATTTACAAGTGTCATACATGGTACATCAGTATCACTATCCCCTATATAAATCATATTTCTAAAAGGAACTCTCTTTTTATCCCCTTCATAATGGTTATTTACATTTTGGTCATTTATATCTAAAACTCCTTTTTTTATTCTAAATAAGAATTGAGTTTTATTAGTATAATTTACTGCTTGTGCTGGCCATACAGCCACACCACTTTCATCAAAATAAAATGAACTTGCATAAATCTTTTTAAACTTATCACTAATTATTGTTCCTTCAATCATTTCTTTTAAACCTGAAGAGATAATGTAGTGCTCAACTTCAACCCCATGCTCTATACCATATTGATTAATTCTATCAAACCATGTATCAACTCCTGGGAAAAGTCCAACTCTTGATCCATATTCCTTTAAATTTAATTTTGTAAGATTTTTATTTTTAGTCATAAGATACATATACGCTAAATTTGTATCCATTTCATTTTCAACAGCAAGTTTATTAGATTCTTTCCAAAACTCATTTACTTCATATCCTATAGATTGGATAAATCCTTGAGCTTGCATATCATCTGGAGATAATGTTTTATCAAAATCATAACAGATTGCTACAATAGGTTTTTTATTAATTTTCATCTGATACCCCATATCATTTAAATAGTTTGTTAATATTGATTTTATCTATTGTTTAGATAATTTTATTATATATTATCCATGTTATAAATTCAACAATACTCTAAATTTTATAGAATTTCTGAGGTTTTAAATTTTTGTACCATCAAATGAATTGCAAATTATCGAATTTGATAATTTTTTCTAATAATTTCTTCAAATTTAAATTTAATAATTATATCTAAATTTTTATTTTAGTATTATTTTCTCCTATATTTTATATTTTTAGAATATCGTATATTACTTTACAATTTTAGAAAATCAGATCACTACCATATTAATTATTGAGAAAAATGGGGATGAAAATGAAAAAACAGCATATTCTACCGTATCGATTCCTCAGAAAAATAAAAAAGGTTAAGCAATATCTATATAATTTTTCAACATATTGTTTAACCAAAAAATATTTTACTTCAACTTTATTCCATTCAACTCTACTTCATCCATTGGAATTACAAGACATGGACGACCATCTATTACACGTTGTTCAATAAATGCAATACCATCATTATTTGTTCTAATTGTAATATTTCCACCACTTACAATATTGTAGCTTTTATTAGTTACATTTTCAGCCATAATTTCCAAATCATCTTCCAATTCAACATTTTCAGCGCCTGCAGATGTTAAAAATTGCTTCAATTGTCTTGATTTTAATTTTGGTGTTTCCCCTTCATTTTTCAATTCTTCAGTAAAAATTGCAATATTTTTATTTAATTCTACAAAATCAGAAATTTTTAAATCAGGAAGATTGTTCTCAATTATTTCATTAAATTTTTCTTTTTGTTCAACTGGATTTAACTTCATTTCACAACCTAAAACCCCATCTATAAATTCTTCGTGAATATCAACAACTTTTCTTGTATAATACAAACATTCATAAATATTTCTTTGACGATTTGTAAAAGTTGGATATAAAAATCCAGTATCTGGCATTTGAACTGTCCAATTCCTTGGATTTTCAACAAAATCGTTTTGCTCACTCTTGTAACACAATGATGGTTTTGTTAAATTCATAGAACAAATAGCTACAACCATAAAGTTATATACATCTTCTGAATCTTCTAAAAACTCACCATCTGATGCTTTTCTAGGAATATCATAAGATCCTTTTGCAATTAATATTGCATAATTAGATTTTGGATTATAATTTTCAATTATTTTATCTATCAAATCTTGATATTTTTCTCCAGTAGCATCTCTAACAGTCTTATATAAGATATCTTGTTTACCACCTTCAATTTCTTCTTCCGGTAAAAAGTTTAATGTTAATAAATTTCTTCCTTGTGCACCTGACAATACTTTAGAAAAAATAGCTGCATAAACTTCTCTAATTTCTTCATTCATTACAACAAAATTTGTCTTTGTTGAAAATATAATTTCTTTAGTCATGTTTACATATGTAGCCCAAACATCTGTAATTGCAAAATCATCGGATTTAATTGCTTTCTTTATTTCATTTAATTCTTTTTTTTTCATCAATATCTCCTGTAATTTATATACATTATTATATCATTTTAGAAGATTTGGTAAAACAAAAATAGAACTATTATTTCTAAATTTTAGAAAAGATAGTTCTATTGGATTTAATTATTATTTTCTTTTATTTAAGAATATAACTGATGCTAATGAGGCAATTAATATTATTAATGATGATAAAATTCCTGCATCACTTGTATTTGGATTTTGCATTTTTTCTTTTGAATATGTATCTTCTTTTTCATATTCAAATTTTTTATCAAAATCTTTTGTTCCAAATGATATTAAATGAATATTTAAATTATTTCTTGTTCCTGAATTTGTTTCAACACTTAGTTTGAAGCTATTTTCATCTAATTTTGTAAGTTTAGCCTTTCTTCCACCAATGCTTAAACTTTCAGATATTGTTTTTTCTTCCATAGCAAAGGCTCTTGAATCTGATTTACCAATATTAATAGGTGCAAATAAAATTGTTGCTCATAAAGCGCAAGAACATACACCAATTGTTAATCTTCTTATTGAATATCTAATTTTTTCATTTTCTTTCATATTGTTCCCTATTTTATCAAAAAAATTTTTTAACCTGGCCAAATTATACCTCATTATAAAAAATAAAAAAAGTTTTTAAGCAAATTGTAATATATGAAAAAAGCCCTTTTTCCAAATAAAATTGTAAAAAGACTTTTTAATTTTATATACTATGATTCAAATTTATAAAATTCTTCAACTCTTGTATGTTGAATACCTTCTTTTAATTGATCAACAGCTTCTTTTCCTTTAATTTTTTCAATTAATTTAAATGATTCGTAAATTGCGATAGCAGCGCCTCTACCTGTTATAATATTTCCATCTTCCACAACAATTTCGTCATTTACGTAAGTTCCAAGATTTTCAATCTTGTCTTCAAAAGTTGGAAAACTTGTAACTTTTTTACCGCATATAATATTAGCTCTACCTAAAACAATTGGACCTGCACAGATTGCACTAACAATTTTTTCCTTATTGTTAAATTCTTTAACAATTTCGATAACTCTTTCGTTATCTCTTAAATTTGTTGCTCCTGGTATTCCACCTGGAATATATAATCCTAAATAATCTTCTTCATTAATTTCAGATATAGTTTTATCAGCTAATACTGGAATATTATGCGATCCAACTACTTCTCTTCTATCGGTAATAGATACTGTGTCAACTTCTATACCTGATCTTCTTAAATAATCAACTGGAGTTAATGCTTCAATTTCTTCAAATCCTTCAGCTAAAAATATTAAAAACTTTTTCATATTACCTCCTAAAGTTTATAATCTTTTATATGCCTTTATTACCCCAAAGTTTTATTTTTAATTATCTTCTTTAAATTTCACACCAGAAATTTTTCTAATTTGTGTCATAACATCAATTATTTCACTAGTTAATTTATATGGTAAAATTTCAGATTCATACTTTCCATTTTCAACAACGTTGAGAAATTCCTTCAGTTCACGTTTAAATGAATTTTCCATTTCATGATATGTTTGAATGTTTACTTTATCCAATCTATTTTGGATTTTAACTGTTGATACTCTTGATGGTATACTAATACTGATAATTCCATCTTCTCCTGAAATTTCACTTATTATATTTGAATTAGTAATTTTTGAACATAATAAAATTACTTCAAAATTTTCATATGATAGTATAGCAGATGTAGCCCCGTCAACTTTGCTATCTAATATAAAACTATTTGCAGATATAGTCTTAGGTTTGCCAAACAAAGCTACACATAGCGACACAATGTATATTCCCAAATCCATTATTGCCCCATTTGCAAATTCATTTCTAAAAGTAGTTGGATTTTCTCCACGCAAATATCTATCATATCTTGATGAATATTGATTTAATGCGAAAACTGCTCTTCTAATTTTCCCAATATTTTGCAAATTATTTTTTATTATATTAAAATTTTCTGTGTAAAGAGGTACAACCCCATGATGTATATAAACTTTATTTTTAATAGCAGCATCAATTAATATTTTTACCTGCTTTGAATTAACTGCTAGAGGTTTTTCACAAAAAATAGGGATATTTCTTTGAATAGCATCCATTGTCATTTTAAAATGTAAAGAATTTGGTACTGCAATGTATATAGCATCTATTTTTCCACTCTCTAACATTTCAATGTGATTTTCATAAACATTTTTAATATTATATTTTTCAGCAAATTTTTTTGCATTTTCAATTTTACCACTACAAATAGATGTAATTTCGATTTTATCTTTTAAGAGCATTGCTCCTTCCATAAATTCATCAGTAATAAAATTTGTGCCAACTATTCCAAATCTCATATCGTCCTCCTTAATTGTATTTTTTTATAAATTCAGATGGTGTAATATCCATATATTTCTTAAATACTGAAGAGAAATATCGATAATTAGAAAAACCAACTTCATAAGAAATATTTTCAATTGTATAATCAGTTTCATACATCAATAAAATAGCTTTTTTTATTCTAAATATATTAACATACTCAGTTAATGTCTTATTTGTATCTTCCTTAAAATTAACAAGTAAACTTGTTTTTCCTTTATTAGTTATTTTAATTAAATCATCAATATTTATTTTATCTTTATAATTTTGTTCTATATATTCTAATATTTGAACTGTAGACTTTGAATTATTACTTAAGATATCTTCTGAATCTAAATCTAATTTATCTAATTTATTATTCAATTCCTTTTCTAAGCTAATAATTTTTTTATTACTTTTTATTTTATTAATAGCTTTTTTTATTGCAATTTTTAATTCTTCATGATCAACCGGTTTTAACAAATACGCTATTGAATTTTGATTTATAGCATCTTTAGCATATTCAAACTCATCATATCCAGATAATATTATACTTTCAAATTTTTTATTTTTAATTTCTTTTAACATATCTAATCCACTAAGTATAGGCATGTTTATATCTAAAATCACTATATCTGGATTAAGATTTTCAATCATTTTTAGACCAATTTGCCCATTTTCTGCTTCTCCAACTATAATACAATTTAATTCTTCCCAATTAAATAAATATGAAAGTCCTCTTCTTACATAAAGTTCATCTTCAACCAATAAAACCTTATACATTAACTACTCCTTTGGAATTACAATTCTAATTTCTAAACCAAAATTATAATTTTTTATATCAAATTTATATCTATCATCATAAATTAATTTTAACTTTTTATTTATATTATAAAGTCCTATACTGTTTTTACTATTATAATTATCCATATTTTTCAGTAACTCGGATAATTGCTCTTCTGAAATTCCGGGACCATTATCATTTATTATCAATTCCACATTATCTTCTAAATTTCTAATAAATACATTTATTTCTAAGTTTTGTTGAATTTTATATGTATATTTTATTGAATTTTCAACAATTGGTTGCAAAATCAATTTAGGTATTTCTCTATTTAAGACATTTTCTTCTATTTCAATATCATATTTTAATCTATCTTGATATCTAATTTTTTGAATTTCTAAATATGATTTTAAATAATCAACTTCTTCATTAACTGTGGCGAAAAATCCTTTATAATCAATTGTATACCTTAATATTTTCGATAAATCTAAAATATATTTATCGGCTAACTTTGTATCAAAATAAAGTAAATATCTTAGAGATTCTAAGGCATTAAATAAAAAGTGAGGATTAAATTGTGTATTTAAAAATTTAACTTGATCCACATCATTTAAATAAGAATATTGTTGATTTTTTGCAATTAAATCATGAATTTTATTTAGCATATTATTATAGTCTTCATCCAAATACTTAAATTCTTCAAAATATTCTGAATCTAATTGTTTTTCTTGATTTAAATTATTTCTTCTTATATTGGAAATCATAATTTTTAATGCATTCATATTTTTTTTAGATAAAATATCCCATGTAATAACAACTGTAAAAAAAGTAATAATTGAAAGTGCAAATAAACTAAAAATCAATATCCACCCAAAATTCATAATAGGTGTAATCTTTGTCATAGTCGCAACTCTCACCCCTAAATTACCAATAGTTGATTCTGTATAATAAAATTTATTATTTTCTATTTTAACTAAATTATTAGATATAAATTCTCCTTTAAATTTGTAAACTTCTCCTATTATATAATCAGTATTGGAACTAATAACTTGATTAAATTCTCCAATAATAAAATTAATCGAATTAGTATTTGAATTTAAGATTCTGGAGATGCTATTTAAGTCAATATCGATGATTATAACATAATTTTTATTATTTATTTTTTGTTTAATGTTCACAAATTGCTGTATTTTTTTACTATTAAAACTTGTTATCAATGAAATATTTTTATCTATTTTTTCGTTTTGCCAAATATTAATATTTTTATAGTTTACAATATTTTCATCATAATTTTTTGACGTAAATACAGAATTATACAATTCATCAAATACAATTAAATTTACATCTAATTTTAATGAATTCTTAAAATTATAAAAATTATATAAAATATTTGCTTTATTTACATTATTAACTCCATCCTTATATTTTTCATCCTTAAAACTTTTAGAAAACTTTACAATTTCACTATAATCTTTATTTATAATATTACTTATAGTATTATTAGAGCTTTTATTTATTTTTCGTTCATTAAATCGTACTAATGATATAAATAAAATCATAATTAAAATAATTATAACCATAATTGGAATAATACTGTACTTATACGCTAATTTTCTGTTGTATTTTTTAAATGTAATTTTACTATCTCTCATACATATATTATATCAAAAAAGAGTGTGAAAACGTAAATATTATTTCACACTCTTTTTTATTAATAATATACAAATTCTACATTGAAATTTCTTTCTTTCCAGAAACTTTGAAGAATAGCATTAATGATATAACCGTCAACACAATCAATATTGTTGCAAGTGCAGCAGCATTACCATAATTTCCTCTTAAAACTTCTGTATAAATACTTACTGTCATTGTCTTAGTTTTGGGACTATATAAAAGAATTGATGTTGATAATTCTGATAAAATATAAATCCAACTTAATATAGCACCTGATATTACTCCTGATTTCATCATTGGTAAAACAGTTTTTGTAAATGACTTCATTGGAGTTGCTCCTAAGTTTTCGGCAGCTTCTTCAATTGAAGGACTAATTTGGTATAATGCTGTAACTGATGATCTAATTGTATATGGTAATCTTCTAATTACAAACGCTATTATCATTATTGTAGCAGTACCACTTAATAATAATGGTTTTGCGCTAAATGTTGATAATAATGAAATACCCATTACTGAACCTGGAACAATATAAGGTAACATTGATAACACATCTAATGTTTGTGACATATTATTTCTTCTTTTTACTGCTACATATGCTATTAAAACACCCATTATTAATATAATAATTATCGCTATTAATGCAAGTAAGAATGTAGATGTGATTGACGTACCTAATCTACTAAATGCATTTTTATAACTATCTAATGATAGTCCTTTTACAAATATTGAACCCCTTGTTTTTCTAAATGAGGTGTAAATTACATACAATAAAGGCGCTACAGAAATAAATACATATAAATATACATATACGTGTGCAATTATATTTTTTATTCCCGATTCTTTCTTAGCTTCTATCGGATGTAAGGCACTCATTGAAAATGCCTTTTTTTCTGCAATATACTTTTGAACTAAGAATATTGTTATAGCCATTATAATTACAACAACAGATATTGCAGCTGCAAATGCTGTATCTCCACCAATCTCTCCTACGAACTGATTATATATCATAACAGGAACTGTTTGATATCCTTCCCCGATTAACATAGGTGTACCAAAGTCAGCAAATGCTCTCATGAATACAAGCAATGATGCTGATAAAATTGTAGGAATTAATAATGGTACAAATACTTTCATTATTCTCTTAAAGCCTGTCATACCTAAATTTTCTGCAGCTTCTACTAATGATTTGTCTATATTCTTCATCGCTCCCATCAAATACATATAAATTAACGGAACCATTTGAAGTGTAAGCACTAGCAAAATACCATGGAAACCATAGATACTTATTCCCGTAATACCTATACTTCGTAATGATTTTGTTATAACTCCTGATCGTCCTAATAAAAGTACCCAAGAATATGCACCAATGAAAGGAGGACTCATTGATGAAATAAGTATCAAAATTTGAATAAATGATGATCCTTTAATTTTTACAGTAGTCATAAAATATGCTAGTGGAAATGCTACTACTGCACAAGCTAAAGTAGTTGCAACAGTAACTAATAGTGAATTTATCAATGTTTGAGAATAATATGATTCTCCAAAAAATCTCTTAAAATAAGCTAAAGAAAATCCTTGTCCTTCTACATAAAAACTTGATTTAATAAGTCCAAATAAAGGAACTATTAAAAATAACACATACAAAAGAATAAGTGCGATTGTAATTACAGACCAAATATTTTTAGATTTTCTTTTAGTTTGCATCGTTTTCTACTCCTTTTGTAATACTTTTTTCTGTGTCAAAATCAAATAGATTTATTTTATCCATTTTAACAGTTAAAACAACTTCTTCACCTATAGGAATTATATTTGAAAGTGACGATTCTTGAATAATTTCAACTCTTTCTCCATTTGTTAACTCTACAAAATAATGAGTATTAATTCCTAAAAACATATTGTCTATAACTTTTCCTTTTAATCCTTTACCTTCTCTACTGATTATAAATTCTTCTGGTCTAATTGATAATTTTACTTTTTTAGGTGTTTCTATATCAATGTTTTCAGACACAACTTTATAATCATCAGAAAATACAATATATTTTTTATTATTTTCAATTTCAACCTCTCTTGAAATAATATTTGTTCTTCCTATAAAACTAGCTACAAATACATTTGCAGGTCTATGATATATATGTTGTGGTGTACCTATATGTTGAATCACCCCATTATTCATTACCGCAATCCTATCCGAAACTGCCATAGCTTCTTCCTGATCGTGAGTAACATAAACTGTTGTTATACCGACATCCTTTTGAATTCGTTTAATTACATTACGCATTTCAACTCTTAACTTTGCATCAAGATTTGAAAGTGGTTCATCCATCAATAATACATCTGGTTCTATAACAATTGCTCTAGCTAATGCAATTCTTTGTTGTTGACCTCCAGACATGTTTTCAGGAAGTGAATTTTTTAAATTTGAAATTTTAACAGTTTCTAAAATCTTATCAACTCTTCCTTCTATAACTTTCTTTTCAATCTTTCTAGTTTTCAAACCAAAAGCAACATTTTCTCCAGCAGTTAAGTGTGGAAATATTGCATAATTTTGAAATACCATACCTATATTTCTGTCTTTTGGAGCTACATCATTTATTCTTTTATCTTCAAAATAAATGCTTCCACCTTCAATTGAATTAAATCCAGCTATCATTCTTAATAACGTTGTCTTCCCACATCCTGATGGTCCCAACAAAGTAAAGAACTCACCCTGATTTATCTTTACAGATAAATCAGGAATTATAGTCTTATTTCCATATTTTTTTATTAAATTTTCACATTTTATTGTTGTACTCATTTTAACCTCTAGTCTTTACAAGCATATCTGTGTATTTTTTAATAATATTTTCTCTATTTTTCTTTACATATTCTTCGTCTTCTTTTATAATTTTAATTTTATCAAGTGGTGTCATATAATCACCTGTTTTTGCATCTTTTCTCAATGCTCTATTTGTTAATTGTGATCCAAATGCATCTTGAGCTTCTTTAGAAATAACGAAATCTACAAATTTCTTTGCATTTTCAAGATTTTTTGCTCCTTTTATAACTTCTACACCTGCATCAAGATATACTGTACCTTCTTTTGGATATATAACTTTAACTGGTGCACCATCTCTAACATATGCAGCTGATGGATCTTCATATGTTAAACCTACAGCATATTCACCATCTGCAACACCTTTATGAACAGCTGATGATGAATTTAGGATTTTACCATCAATATTTTTCAATAATTGTTCTACAAATTTCCAACCAGCTTCATTTTCGTAATCTCCACCCATTGCTAACAATTGATTTGTTAATTGTGCAAATGCTGATGATGAATTTGAAGCATCAGCTGATGCTATTTTCCCTTTTAATTTAGGATTCAATAAATCTGCATATCCTTCGATTTTTATATCTCCTATTAATTCTGTATTAACTAAAATAACAGAACCATCTGCTGTATATGGTGTTAAAAAACCATCTACATTTTTATGATCTGGTAACATATCTTTATCATTTGGTGATACATATTGTTCAAATAAGTCTTTCTTTTCTCTTATTGTTGATTTACTTCCACCAAATAACACATCTCCTAATGGATTTCCTTTTTCAGCTTCAATCTTTGATAATAATTCACCTGTACCTGCTGAAATAACTTCAACTTTTATTCCTGTTTCTTTTTCAAACATAGGAATAATTGTCTTCATAATATTTTCAGTATTTGGTGAATATACAACAAGTTTACCTTTATCTCCTAATGTTTTACCATCTCCTCCATTACTACATGCAACTAGTGAAAACACTAGTACTAGTGACATTAACAATGCAAATATTTTTTTACTCATAGTTTTTCTCCTTATAATTTTTATCTTGTTTAAATGATAATATATCATGAAAACAATTTCCATGATATATTGTTTTAAATTGTACAAAATTGTTCAAAAAAAAGCAATAATAATATAATAATAGTAAATTCTATCTATTACACTATAATTGCTATTTTCTAATTATTATTTTTCTCTCTATCCTTAAATGTTTTCTCAGCTTCTTTAATTTTATTTACATCAACATTATTAATTTTATCATATTTTATATTTACTTTAAAATTCAAATCATTGTTTATATCCTTAAGATTTAAATTAGTGTATTTAGAGAAAAATTATTTTTATTAAATTTTATAATCAAGTTTGACTCAGTTTTGATATTAGATTCAGCCTGTTTTTCTGTAAATATATTTGGTGCAAGACCCTTTACAATATTAAATTTACTATCTCTAAATTTAAATTCATAGAAATCTGGTGTTTCTATCATTTCTAGTTCTGATCCCATATCTATACCTTTCATTTTCAAACTATATAAGTATATTAGAATATTCTAATATACTTATCAATATTTTTATATAAAACTATTAATTTTTTGTTTTTGAAACCTTTTTGCTTTTATTTATCTTTAGATTCCATTTTTACTATATATTAATAATATTCCAGGCAAGAATATTGATATTCCTGATAAAATTGCTCCAGTAATTTGCGATATTGTACCTAAATTACTTGATGCCATTTCACCTGCAAATGAACTAAAACTAAACAATGGTCCAGGTATACCTTGAACTAATCCAAATCCTGACATAAACTCTTGGCTAGTCATATAATTATTCATTTCAACTAAATCATTGTACATCATTGGAATTACAACCTATCCACCACCTATTACTAAATATCCATATCTATAAAAACTTTCAAAAAGGTGTACAAATATATTTTTTGTAAATATTGATAAAATTATTCCCAATATTGCAAATCATAAAAATGCAATAAAATATCTCCATGAAGGTGTTAATCTTACTTTTGTCCAAATATTTTTTTCATTTTAAATTAATACTGTAACAATTTCACCAATTATCAATACTACAGGAAAAATCCATACATTTCTTATAAAATACGCAGTTAATAATCCAAATATAAACAGTAAAATAGTAATCTTATCACATATTACTTTTTTACCAATATCATATCCAGATTTTAGTATTAATGCTATCGCCATAGGTCCAATAAATCTAAAAATATTTTTGGATAAACTAAAGCTTCCAAAGTTTTTAATTATGAATGATAATATTGTCATAAAGATAATTGCTGGAATTGCCCACACGAGCATTGTTAAAAATGCTAATAATGGTCCTCCAATTTTATAACCTATAGATACAATTGTCTGTGAGCTACTTAAACCAGGTAACACTCCTGTCAAAGCAATTAATTCAACTAATTTCTTCTCGCTAATTTACTTTTTCTTTAAGACCAAATGATCAGTAAATATCCCATAATGAGCTTCTGGACCGCCATATGCTCCTAATGAACATATGAATACATCTTTTAAGAGCGAACCAATGTAGAGTCAATTTCAAAATATTCTGCTATTCCAGCACATACTCCATCTATTTTTTTGTCTGTACTAGATTTATACATTTTTTATTATCCATTTTCATCTCCATATAATTTTTAATATGTTCATATTTAGATATGAATCTGTATTAATTATAGAATTGATTGAGGAATAAGGATATATATTTGAGTAATTTATAGTATTTTTATGTTAATAAATATGTGATTTTGTATAGGTAAATTATAATAGTAGAAAAATTATATAGTTTATTAAAAACATAAAAAAATTGAACTAAATTTCTCCAAGTTTAAATAATTTAACCTGTTTTAACAGTCCAATTTTTATATTTTTAATTATTCACTAAATTCTTCACTCATTTTACCATCAACAATTTTAAAAACTCTATCACAATACTTTAAAAGTCTATTATCGTGAGTTACCATTATAGTTGTTCTATTTGAGTCTTCTGTAATTTCTTTTAGAATTTTTACTACATCCATTGCCCTATTTGTATCTAAGCTTGCTGTAGGCTCATCTGCTAATATTAAATTTGGCTCTGGGTATAAAGCTCTAGCAATAGCCGCTCTTTGTCTTTCCCCACCAGATAAATCACCAGGATATTGATCTTTTCTATTGTAAATTCCAAATTTTTCCATTATTGATTTTGCTTTTTCCTTATTGTGTTTCGTTTTATTAAACTTATCAACTAACTCAAATTGTTCAGAAATTTTTAAAAATTGTACTAGATTTGAAGCTTGCAATATAAACCCAATTTTATCAAATCTTAAACTATTTCTATCTTTTTCATTCAATTCACTAATATCTTGTCCATTGAAAAATATTTTTCCATTCGTTGGCTTTTGCAATCCACCCATCATTGTAAGGAGTGTAGATTTTCCTGAACCTGATGGTCCAATTATAGCTACTAATTCTCCAGAATTAACTGAAAATGACGTTTCCTTTAATGCTTCTATTTTATCATTTCCATCTTGAAATTCTTTATTTACTTTTTCAAATCTAATTATTTCGCTCATTATTAACTCCTAATCTAACACTTCTAATGGATCAACTTTTGTTACACCTCTTACAGAAAATATTGCACCAACAAGTGAAATTACAACTATTATCAACGCTATTAATCCGTAAAATGTATAATTTGATTTAAATGGAACAGTCTTAGGTAAAAATATTTCTGAAACCAGATTTAATCCTAATCCAATTAATACACCTATCACACTTACTAAAAAAGTCTGATTAATTACAGATTTAGAAATATATAAGTTTGATATCCCCTGTACTTTCATTATTCCAAATGTTTGTTTCTTTTGCATTGTTATAATATACATAAAGACACCTAGTACTATAGTAGATATTAGTATTAGAAATCCTATCATTAGTCCAAATGTAAGTACTTGAGCTAAATATCCAGGAATTTCATTTATGAATTCGTCAATGCTTATTACATCATATTTTTCATTAGTTTTTAAATCATTTTCACCATGTACAATTATACCAGCTATTCGCTCCGGAATATTTTGTGTAGCACCCGAAGTTGCATCAGTTTTATCATCATTTGATTCAGCATCATGTTTTACAAAACTTAAAATGTTTGGTGATGATTCATTTAATTCTGTATAAATAACTGAAGAAACATTGTATTTTGATTCTTTTGTAAATCCAACTATTTCATACTCTCTATCATTCATACTTATTAACAGTTTGTCTCCAATTTCAAGTTTTTCTTCATCTTTAAGTGAAATTGAAGCTAGAACTTGATCTTTATTTTCAGGTTTTTTTCCTTCTATTATTTCAGGATAAGCCTTAGAATCTTGATTTAGTCCAATCATAGCAATGTTAATGGTATTTTCTTTAGATTCATTTGAATTTTTATATGCTACAACTCTTGCCAAATTTATTGGTGAAATATCATAATTCTTTAAATCGTCAAGTGCCTTCTTATCCATCATTGATGCTGATAAATTTGAATTTGTACCTGATTTTAATACAATTTTATTTGCATTCCACATTTCTACAGCTGTCACATTGTCTTTTGCAAGTCCATATGCTAAGCCAGTTAAGAAGAAAACTAGATATGAAATTAATACTACAATACATATAATTAAAACAAATCTACTTTTCTCTTTTTTCATTTCTTTTATTGCTAAAAACATTATCTCTCCTTATTAATTTTATATAATATATTATATATTATATATTAAGGAGTTGTATTTTACAACTATTAATGTTAGGATATATTTATGAAAAATTTATGAGGTATTTATGGATTTTATATGTTTTATTAATATGTTTTATAGATATGGCAAAAAACTTTTAGAAGAAATGTTGTCAGATAAAAATTTAAATATGCAAGAATTAATAGTACTTTTAGTTATTAATGAATCAAAAAGGATTTTCCAAAGTAAATTGCTAAATTTTACCGCTCTAGATAAAGGAAATTTCTCAAAATTTTTAAGACAACTTGAAAATAAGGATTTGATTTATAGAGTTGCAAGTGAAGAAATGATTGGACAAAATATGTGTTATCTTACTGAAAATGGTAAAAAATTAATTCCTTATTTAAAAGACACTCTTGATAAATGGCAAAATTCACTTTTAGAAAACATAGAAAATGAAAAGGTTGAAAATTTTAATAAAGTATCTAAGTCAATTTCTGAAAATCTTATTGAAAAGTTAAAAATAAAATGGTAAGACTCTTTATTATCACAAAACTCCATCATTTTCAATCTTTCCTTTCATGGCAAGCTTTACAAAAGATTTTCACATTTATCATATTCTTCCCATGTCTGGATATTTGATATTTTACTTATTTGCTTCTTCCCTGATTTTTATAAAAACAAGTAAAGGTTCTTATCTTATGTTTTTTGTATATCTTTACGGTACTTTTTGATATATGATGATAATCTCTCAGTACAATTATCAATCTGTGAGTTCATTTGTAAAATAAATACGCTACAATCTTTATCTACCAAATTATTCTTAAAAAACATTCTTGTCCGTTTAAGAAGAATTAAATAAAGGATAATAGCTTCAGCAGATAATCATTTAAATTCTTCTCCATCAACCAATATCTTCGGAACTTTTAAGAAATTAAATCTTTCCGCTTATCTGTTATAGAAATAGTGAAATTCAATCGTTTTACCTACATTCCTTAAAATTCATAAATAAAAAAACGATAATTTTACTCTATCGCCTTTGGTGACCATTTTTCGATTGACATTTACAAATATAAACAATATATTTTTATTACCCACCTAATTTATTTTCACATTTTTTGTAAGCAGAAGGAGTTATATATTGATTTAAAATTTTTTTCACTCTTATAAAAACTTCATTTTACAAAATTTTATTATGTTTCTATTATTGTTAAAATAGGGATATAGCACTGAACGCTCCGAATTATCAAGTTTTTTCTCTGCATTCCTATTATATCTCAAGCCCATCATACTCAAGCTTGAGCGTAGCGAAAAAGTTCCATATTTTTGTTTAATACCTATACGAAATTACATCATACTCAAACAATTCCTCAATAGTCCATATTTTAGTTTTTGTTTAATACCTATACGAAATTACATCATACTCAAACAAACTACAGAAACATACAAAAACAAATCGTATTTAAACAGTTTTAAAAAAGAAGTGGATAAACTTGATTCTGTCGAAAAAAAATTAATAGTCTCAGCAGGAGTTACTGCTCTTTCTACTATGGCAGCAGCGGCTGCAGGTGCAGGAGCAATATTTACAGGGGGAACTTTATCTCCAGCAGCATGGACTAGTATAGCTGCGACAGCAGGTGCAGGAGCTGTTTCCTTTAACTTACTTTTAGAATATGATCGCATATGTAAAGATGCTTATTATTACTATATGAGAGTTTGGAACCTAAAATAAAAAAAGGACCTTAAGGTCCTTTTTTTATTTATTCTTTACTAAGTAAAAATCCTAAAAAGATACACCCTATTAAAAAAAATGCTACATTTAATAGATTTATTTTTTTTAACAATAAGTTTCCTAAAGTTGCTCCTCCTAATATAGCTATCATAAGTTTAATAAAGTTTTTTTTGTTCATATTTACCTCTTTCTTTATAATTCTTTCATATTAACTTGTCCCTTAATATTTTTGATTTCTTCCCCTTCATCATCATAAATAGGTAAAGGCTGATTCATCTTCCATTCAACATATGCTAAACGTTCTTCTTTTGTCATTCTGTTATCTTCATTAGAGTTTAATACCTATACGAAATTACATCATACTCAAACTCATTAAGTAGATCAATGTCTCTTACTACTGTTTAATACCTATACGAAATTACATCATACTCAAACAGATAAAGATTTCATTATATTGCAAGTTCTGTTTAATAGCTATACGAAATTACATCATACTCAAACTCATTAAGTAGATCAATGTCTCTTACTACTGTTTAATACCTATACGAAATTACATCATACTCAAACATATATCTGATAAAAGTTCATCTGTTATTTGTTTAATACCTATACGAAATTACATCATACTCAAACTTTATGAACGAGAAGCAGACTACTTTGCATGTTTAATACCTATACGAAATTACATCATACTCAAACTTACTTGAGCCAAGTTTGTGGTATAGAGTAGTTTAATACCTATACGAAATTACATCATACTCAAACGCATCATCTTGGAATACTTGATGTCCTTCGGTTTAATACCTATACGAAATTACATCATACTCAAACATACCTTGACAGTTGTAAGAAAATTATTGTGTTTAATACCTATACGAAATTACATCATACTCAAACTCTTTTAAACTCAATTATATTTTTACCAAAGTTTAATACCTATACGAAATTACATCATACTCAAACATAAAAAAAGAATTAAAAATTAATAAATGAGTTTAATACCTATACGAAATTACATCATACTCAAACTCATCCTCTTTTGTTGGGAAATAATTTATTGTTTAATACCTATACGAAATTACATCATACTCAAACATGAAGATAGAAGAATTAAAGAGGAGCTAGGTTTAATACCTATACGAAATTACATCATACTCAAACCATTTCGTCGTAAGGTCGTGGGAACAAATCGTTTAATACCTATACGAAATTACATCATACTCAAACCTCAAACCTCAAATCCATGAGTTGTATCAACTCCATCACAAGTGGTAATTTCATATATGGTATAAATTATAAAATTCTACATAAATCATTATCAAATAAAATTTGATTTTTTATAATTTTATTATTCGTATATATTTTATCATAATTTATAATCAAAATATCATTTTTCACTAAAAAATCAAATAATATATTAAATTCTTCATCACTCAAAAATTGTGTTAAATTTATAAATATAAAGATATCCACTCCAAAAACTTCTAAATATAATTTTAAGTAATTAATCAAATTTTCAATATATGAACTATATTCATTATTTATTTTGATTCCAAAAGATTTTAATATATATGTAAAATCTAATTCATCCTCTATTTCCAATGGTATTTCATATTCAAATATCAAATCTGAAATAAAATTTTTTAACATTATATTATTTTGATAATATTTATCTAAAAATATTTCACTTTTTGATAATAAAAATAAATCTTTAATTATTTTATTAATTATTTTCTTATCTTCAAAATTAAAGGTAGTAATATTTTCAATAAATTCAAAATTATTTATAATTTTTTCTTCTTCATATATATTTATATATTCATTATTTTTTATTCCTTCTATAACTTTTCTAAATTCATGTAAATTTTCTATAGTTATATTATAAAAATTTCCGTAATCAAGCAAATATGGTTCATTTAATAAATTATAAACTAAATTCATAACAAAATTACTCCTTTATCACTATCAATAATATCTGAACGTTTTACTCCTATTACATATTCCATAGATTGATATTGTTTTTCAGTAATAGCTATGAATTGAATCAAGCCTTCTTTTGGTTTATTCTTATATATCCTATCCTTTATAGTTCTTAAAGTAGTTTGGTTTAATAGTAATTTACAGTATACTGATTCCTGCATCATAAAAAAACCTTCTTTTATCAAAAATTTTCTAAAATTTCTATATTCTTTTTTATCTTCTAATGTTATATTAGGTAAATCAAAAAATAATAATATTCTCATAAATCTATAACTCATAATCAATAAACTTTATTAAACTTATATCTCCTGTTTCTATAGCTTCAAATAAACTCTTACAATATACTGTAATCGAGTTTAAGAAAGTATAATTTATTCCTTCAATTTTTACATTTTTTTCTAAAATATTTAATACTACACTCTTTTCAAATTTATCAAATTTTTGTGGCATATATTCAAAAACTACATTATCAACAATTGGACGTAAAATTTCCATGAAATCACTCGCCAAATTATAATAATTAAATTGATTATCATGAAATATTCCTAATTGAGTTAAATATCCCATTGAAACTATTTCTCTAGTAAAAATCGACAATAAAATTGAGTAACCAAAATTTAACATAGCATTTATAGGATGATCCATTCCCCTTGAAAAATCCTTACCAAATAATGTATTAAAATATACTTTAGCCGCATGTCCTTCTCTATTTGAAATATCTCCTAATTCTACTTCACCTATATATTTAGTTAATAAATTGTATGAATCATTATCTATAAATGATAGTACTCTTGCTTGATTAAATATTTTACATTTAACCACTTCAGCCCATACTTTTTCTTTATTTTGTTTTTTCCATTTTATTTGTTTTTTTATACTAGCTACACAATTAAACTTATTATAATAATTAATAATTTCCCCAATAGGACAATGATCACTTCCAGAAAAAATTATTTTTACTTTATTTTCAATTAAAGACTCAATTAATGCAGTTGTAATTGAAACAGTTGTTGATTCAATAATTAATATAGCTATTTCAGGAATATGTATTTTATAAATTTCCTCTTTTCTAACAATCATATTATTTAATTTCAAGTCGAGTTTAGCTCGACCTGAAATTAAAACTGTTCTCCATCCCATTATAATTTCTCTTTCCTTTCATATAATCCAGTTATAGATTTATATAAAATTTCTATATTTTTATAATTTGAAGATTTTGGTTGATATATTTTTTCTTGTATAGCTTTTATCATTTCAGTGAAAAATTTAAATATTTCATCTGATGATTTATCCTTACATTCATAATTATCTATCTGTTTTAAAATTGATTTTTTTATGAAAGATTTACTAAAAATTGATTTTTTATCATTAAATTTTTCTTTAAGTTTTCTTAACAATAAAATTATTTGATCTTTTTTTTCATCTGGTATAGTAATATCTTTCTTTAACATATTTAATAATTCTTTAATTAATGTTGTATCTTCTACACTCCAAAACATTTGTGTAAATGGTAAAAGTTTCAACTGATTACCAACTGTTTTTGAAGTAATTAAATAATTAAATCCATTAACTATAATTTCACTATAATATTTTATTTTCGGTTTAATAATTACAGGATTTTTATATTTCAATTCATTTTTAGAATAATTTAACACGTCATCTAAACTATAATTCTTATAATATATAGGAAGTGCTTCTATATTTTTTTCACCATATTCATTTTTTACAGTAAAAAACACTTGATTTTTTATACTAGAATATCCACCATATTTTTTATAATTAATCAAACGACTATCATTTTTTGAGGACATATATAAATTGTTGTCTTTAATTCTACTTTTACTTATTAAATTAATATCAAATAATTCACCTTTTTTTTCTAGAGATTCATATGTAATCAATATAGAAAATTTATTCAAAGTATCAATTATTTTTTTCTTACCTTCAGCAACATCCCATATTTTTTCACCTTTGGAAAATTGGTCCCTTTTAAAAATATGTTTTATAGAATAATCTAATAAATTTTCTTTTCTATTATTTTTAATAAAATTCATAGGGTTTGATGTGAATTTTTTATTCCATACATCTCCGACAATAATATTTAAGAATGCATCATGAGCATGGTGTAAATCATTTAATTCTCTACACTTTAGAACTTCAAAATCTTTTCTTAATTCACTTGTTAATTCAGCTTTTACAGTAATTACTTTTGAATTAATATAATATTTTTCAAAAAGTTCTTTTACAACTTTTGTAGACTGTCTAGTTTCTACCAATTGTCTATTAATAAATCCTGCTAGCTCTTCATTTGTCAATTCTTGATTTCTATTTAATCTATCATATTTCTCTTTAGAAATAAGACCATTTTTTAGTAATCTATACCAATAATTTTTTATTTCTTCATTATTTCTAATTGAAGATGGTATTGGATATTTATCTCCTTTTACTGTTTGATTTAAATTTCTTTTTACTAAAACTAAATTATTTATAATTGAATCATCTTTTTTTAATTTTCTTGGAATAATATGATCTAAATCATACATATTTTTATCATAAATATCTTCTAAATCAATTTTTTCTCCAGAATACATGCATCTTCCCATTTGAGTAAAATATAAATATAACGCTCTATTTCTAAAATCAATATCATTAAAATTTTCTAATTCATTATATAATTTTCCATTTTCTTTTTTAATAAATTTATATAAATTCAATAATTGTGTTTTTCTTGAATCTTTTCTTTCTGGTTTTTCATCTTTTGATCTAGCTATTTCAATAAATATTTTATCAGGTTCTTTCCCTAATACTTTAATCAATTCTTTATTTATGTTAATAACTTGCCATATCATTTTTTTTACAGATGGAGACACATACAAAGAATCAATAACACTATAATCTAAATTTTTAGGTAAGTTAGCTTGTCTAAGTTTATTTATCTTCGAAATAAAATCATAATTACCACTTAATATTTGCATAAAATTATCATTATTTTCTCTCATAAAATAAATAATCGTCCCAATTTGATCTGTTTCTAGTTCAGTTCCTTCTAGTCCATTTAATAATTTTTTAGAAAATCTTCCCCAGTCTTTATACTTTTTAGAGACTATTTCTTTCAGTTGTTTTTCACTTAAATTAGGATACTTTTCTCCAATTTTTTTAGTTAATAATTTTATATTACCCGTATGAATAGTAATTTGTTCAATTATATCTTCAACCATATTTATATCAAAATTGTCACCCAATATATTTTTAAACTCTACATAAGAGCTCATATTCGATTTAAGTTCAGTATCAATTCCCGTAAAATTTATTTCATTTGTTTTTTCTATATAATTATTTATAATTAAAAAATTCCTTATTTTTTTTAAAGTCACTTTAGAATATTTTTTATATAATTCGTAAATTATCTTTTTCTTTACGTCAACTTGTAATGGTTGATTATTAATTTTAATATTATTTAATTCATTTAGCACCATATACTCTTGATAAAGCAAAGATGATTTAGGTAAAACTTTCTCATTAGGTAAATAAGTACATTCATTAATCATTCTTTTTATAAATTCTTCTTCAGATTTATGTAAATCAACTACAGTTTCAAAATTCCAAGGCCTAATTTTTTCATTTTTATATTCTTCATTTTTAACTATCCAAGCATTTCCACCTTTATTTTTATGATAGTCATTTAATGGTCCTACATAATATGGAATCCTAAATTTAAATATCTTTTCAATCTTTTCAGCCCTAGTAAATCCATCTTCTTTTACTTCAAAAGATGGATAATCTAATAGTAAATTTTCTATTATTTTTCTTAGCTCAATTAAATGAACTTGATGAGGTATTACCGAATTAGTTGAAACGATTTGTTTTAATAGGAATTGCTCATTTTCAATTTTTGAAATAATATATAAATAATCTTTATCATTATTATCTACAATTTTATTTAATTCTTTTTTTATATAATTTGTGAAATCTTCATAACTACATTTTTTTACAGGTATTTTTTTATTTTTATTATTGTAATATCCCAAATATGCTACATATCCTTTTTCATTAGATTTATCTCTAAAAATTTGATTATAAACTTTATTATCTGAATCATACTTTCTTAATAATTTTTTTAATAAATTTAAATCATTTTGATGATTATCATAAGACTCAACTTTTGCATCAGATAAATATTTATGACCTTTTAGTATATCTTTTAATAAAATGAAATCATATATTGCTTTTAAATTAATGATTAATTCATATTTATATCCTAATAAATTTTCAAAATATTCTAAATTTTCTTGATATTTTTCATCAGAAAGTTCAAAATCAGTTTTTTTATCTTCTTCTACTTTCACTTTTATTTCATCATCATTAAATATATCCTTTACCTTAACTTTTCCTGATATTACAAGAGTAAAAATACTATTTAGTATTTTTATTTTAGTTTTATCTGATTTGTAATTAGGTATAATATTTTTTACTTTATTTTTCTTATCAGTCTTTTTTAATGAATTATCTAACAAGACAGTAAATATTTCATTATAAAAATCTTCATCTAAATTTATATCTAATTCTTCATTAATTATATTCATTAAATTATATAGATATGGTTTGTAATCTGTTATATTATTTAGTTCACCATCTATTAAGAAATGTCCTCTTCTCTTTATCATTTGATTAATTGCCAAAAAATATAACCTAATATCCTTCTTTTCAGAATGTTCAATTAAATCTTTTCTTAAATGAAAAATTGTTTTATATTTTTTAAAATAGTCTTTATCAGTAAAATTCAAGTCATCAAACAATGAGTATTTTCCATTTATTTTTTTATCCTCTTCCCAATACTTACTTTCATCTAACCTCAAATAAAAATTTTTGTCTACTTTACTAATTTCTTCTTCGAAAATTTCCCTTAATAATTGGAGTCTCATTCGTTTCCTATCGTTACGCCTTTTTGAAGATCTAAAACCTCTCCTTTCTGCTGCCGTTTTAGCTTCAGAAAATAATCTTACACCCCATAAATCTTTACCTTTTTTTCTTATAAGGTTATAAACTTCATCAGTAACTGCCCATCCTACAGAATTTGTTCCAATATCTAATCCTAAGTAATATTTTCCCATTATTCCTCCTAATATAATAAAAACTTGACAAATAAAATTTTTTTTGAAATAATGTATACATAATCTTGTTAATACCTATACGAGATTACATCATGAGTTCAAATAAAAATTTATTCGGATCGCCCTTTTGGGCTTGCATTGGCAAACTAAACAAATCATTAGATTTGTTTTTTTATTTTAAATTTTTAACTAGAAAACGTCTTTCATATTAATTATATATCAATACTATTATTTTATCAATCTCACAACTCACTCAAATAAATATCAATGTAAATCTTTACCCATTTACCATAATATTCCTTATTTGTAACTATAGCATACAATAATTTCCCAGCATCCATTAATCTTGAAAAAATTATATTATCAACTTTTGGTACATAACCTATTTTAATATTTTTAGAGTTTCTTATTTCAATAGCATTTGTATCATTTGTATTTTCTTCTTGCCTAAAAAATTCCAATCTGTTATCGATATTTATCTCTTTTTCTAATTCATCGATATTTTCAATATGAGTGGTCCCTGCAATATATGTATCAAATAAAAAAATATCTTTTTGAAATGGTTTATATTCTTTTAATTCACTTTTTCCTGATAAAGTCTTTTTTACTATATTATTTATACTATGTTTTTGAATTTCATTTTTCATTCTTCCCTCCATAACTATAGATATTTAATAACATCACCATAAACATCTGAAAAATTTGATTCATTGTATTTTTTTCATATTTTGTAAAAGCACCATGATCCCATTCTAGATATTTTTTTGATAATTCATTTATAATTCTATAATAATATTTCATAATACTTCTCAATCTCTTTATCATATTTAAATATATACGCTTCATAAGTTTCTATTTGTTGATTTAAGAAATTAAATCTCTCTTTAGATTTTTCTTCATCTTCTAAATATTCCTTTAATACATATGGATAATCTAATTTAATATCTTCAATCATCTTATTTATTTCATCTAACGTATTTTTTAATCTATCTTTTTCTTTTTTTAATGAATCCAATGAATTTCCAACTTCTAATTCCTTATCTAGTTCAACAATATTGAATATAAACTTAATTGTTTGTAAATCACCATTTTTATATGCCGTTACAGCATTATAAAATAATTCAATTTTTGATTCTGATAATTCTGGATTTAAATCTGGATGTAATTTTTTTATAATACTTCTATATTTAGATTTTAGTTCTTTTTTATCTTCTTCAGACAAACCTTTTGAATTAATTCTTTCTAAGGAATTATTAATATTTTTTAATTTATTATCTAATTGAACCATATATTCCTTAAACAAATCATCAAGAATACTTTCTATTTCAGATTCTTTAATTTTTTTATCGTGATTTCTATAATAAATTAAAATTTCTAATTTTTTCTTTAATCTTCTATAATACAATTCTAATTCATATGCTTTGTATTCTAAAAATCCAAACTTATATATATAATCAGATTCAATATTTTTACATATATGAAAAAATAAATTGTCTTTTTCTATAATTTTTGAAGTTATTTCAGATCTATACTTTTCAATATCATCTCTTAAATTTTTATAATCAACAAATTCAATTATATTTGACATTTTCGCCTCTTTCACGCAGTATAATTATCCACTTTTTATAAATTATATCATAATAAAATGACTTTTACATTACTTTTTCAAT
>NZ_JBFNGB010000012.1:0-55747 GCF_046035835.1 Helcococcus bovis | reverse complement strand
ATTTTAATTTAAGACAAAAAAGGAGAATAAAATGAAAAAACAAAATCTCAAAAATCAAACAAAGATTTTGAAAAAGATAAAGATATTGATAATGATGGAGTTGTAGATAGAGCTGATATTGATCCAAATAGACATGAAGTTTCTGATTTTAAAGATTTAAGCATAAAAAATAAAGTAAATGTAAAAGAATTATCTGAAATTGAAAGATAATTATGTTAAAATATTATTATATAATGAATTTGTTCAAAATGAACAAAATAAGAGGGAAATATTTATGATAAGTCTTATAATCACATTGGGTATAATTTTTATAATTTTGTTTTGTGCATTTATTACATTTTTTGAAATATCTGTATTTTTTATGTACAACCAAAATTTTATAGCAAAATACATTCAAGCACCGTCGATAATTCAAATGGGAGTGTATTTAATTTTAATTGTTCTTTATTTACTTATATTATTTTTAATAAAAAGAAAATGTAAAATATTATATTTAATATACACAAGTTTTATAGTATTTGGATTAACATCTTATTTAATTTATGAATCATACAAACCTAAGGATAGATTAAACTGGATAGTATTTATTCTTGCAGTAATCATATCTGGTATAATACTATATTTAATTAGATCTAAGGTAATTGTGGGATTAGCTGAAAGAATTTTTGATGATATTTTTGATAAAGATGATGATTTATGGTTTTTTGGATTATTTGAATTTTATGAATTAAACATATATCCTAAATTAATAAAAAAAGAATCATCTCACGAAAATAATTATGAAAAAACTAATATTCCAAATATAATGGAATACATGCATGAGTGGAATAGTATTGAAGATATACCTAAAATAGTAATTATAGAATCAGGTACAAATACACATTACAAATTAAGTAATTTAGAAAATAAATTTGGAAAAGAAAATCTAATTGAAGCAATAAGAAAAATAAATAAATCAAGTTTCTTAAAAGGCTATAAAACAAATTTTATAATTACGTTTGAATGGTTTTTAGAGGAAGATAATTTTGTAAAAGTGTTGTCTGGTAGATACACAGATAGAAAAAAGACATATAAAAAAGCAAATAACTCAAATTCATCAAAAGATACTGAACAATCAAAAAATAATTCATTTGAAGAAAAATATATAAACTGTTGCGAAATATTAGGAGTAGATGTTGATTGTGAAGAAACAGAGTTAAAAAGAAAGTATATGCAATTATCAAAAGTATATCACCCTGACCAAAATAAAAACAAAAACTCACAAAAGAAATTCATTGAAATTACAGAAGCATATGAATTTATAAAAGACAATCAAGAAAGATATATTAGAGATTTTGTTCAAAATGAACAAAAATAGAGGAGAAAAGAAATGAGAAAAAATTTAGTATTATTAATAGCTTTAACACTTTCACTTACAGCATGTTCAACTAAAACAAAAGAAACAGTTAAGGAAACGAAAAAAGAGATAAAGCTAGAAACAATAAAAGAAACAAAAAAAGAAATAAAACAAGCACCATTGTTAAGTAATTTTAAGGTTATAAAAAAGGATAAAAAAGAATATATTTTAGCTGATATTAAAAATGATAAGGATAAAATAAAAACATTAAAAGTTTTAGAATCATTTAAGATACCATTTACTAAACAAAAAGAAAGTGTTGAATTTTTAAGAGGTTTATGGGATTTAAAATATAAAAAAGAAATAGTTGAGAAAATAGAAAAGGAAATTAATTCATTAAAAGATACTAAAAAAATAAAAGAGATAGCAAAAAAAGAAGAAAAGAAATCCAATGAAAGTAAAAATCTTGTAAAAGATGAAAAAGAGTTAGCACAAAAATCAGAAACACAAAAAGAAAACATTAAAATAACAAAAAAGGAAGAACCTAAAGTTACACAAAAAGAAACATCAAAACCACAAAAAACAAAACAAAAAGAAAAAGTATGGGTTGTTGACGTGAAAAAACAAGATCCAGTTTATGAAAATAAATGTGTTTTAACAAAACAAGCATGGACAGAAACAACTGATGAATTAATTGATTTTGATCAAATAATAAAACCTAGATGGTTTGTAAATAGTGATAAATATGGTAAAGAATATTATTATAACGAAAAAGAAGCCTATAATCGTTATGGTAATTTATTAAAGGAAAAAGATGTTAGATCTAGTTGGGGAACAGCTGAAGATGAGGTAATAATAACAAATAAAAAATACAAAACTATTAATCATTCGGAAGAAAAATCCTGTAAAAAAGTTTTAATTAAAGAAGGAGTAAAAGAAAAAGGACACTGGGAATATAGATAATATTACTTTTGTTCAAAATGAACAAAAGTAACCATCAAAGAGAGAAGTAAAATTCTCTCTTTTTTTATTTCTAACACTTAAATGAATGTGCGTAAGCACACAATCAAAAAGCGGAGCGTTAGCGACCTTTTGAGCAAAGCGAAAAAGTTCTAATTTATAATAAAAAATTAGAATAATAAAATAAAAATATTAAATTGTCGTAACAATAATGACAGTTAGAACTTGATAAAATCTGATATAATATGTATAGAGAGGAAAAAACATAATAAGTGAGAGAGAAAAAAATTTCTCTCTTTTTTTATTTTTAAAGGGGGGGAAATAATGTATAAAATATTTTTTTATCTACTAATGATAAAATTTTTCGCAAAGTCACATTAAAAAAAATATTGAAATTATAGAAATATATAAAAGAAAATCAAGAAAACATGATAAATAATTTGTTCATTTTGAACGAAAAATAGAGGAGAAAAATGAAAAAAATTAAAAATAAATTAACTAAATCATTAAGTGCTATACTAGCATTTGCAATATTAATATCCGGAATAATAATTCCGAATAAAATTGTATCAGCAGCACCAAGTGGGATTAAAGTCACAAATCATGGTGGAGGAGAAGGAAGAGGTTCAGACTATTTTACATCAAGTGATGGATATTATATATTTTGCGGAGAAGCTTCATTAAATCCACCTGTAAATCCTGGTAATACATCTACATTAACAGGTTGGAGAGAAGAAAAGAATGAAAAAGTTAGAAAAGTTGCATATTATGGATATGCTTCTCCAGAAAAATGGAGTAAGTTGGAAACTTTTAATCTATATGGTGTACCAGCAAATAAAGGAAGTAAAGGATATCATTTAACACATTATGCATTATCAAATGTATGGGGAACAGCTCCTAAATATTTCATGAGAAATTCTGAAATGCAAGAATTTTTATCATATATTGATTCTAAATCAAATGCACCAGATTGGTTTAAGGTATATTCAACAAAATCAGGTGGAACTCAAAGAATGTTTGCATGGAATTTTAACAAACCTACACCATCACAAAAAAAACATAGTTTATCATTAGTAAAAACGAGTGCAAACAAAACTTTAACAGATATTGCAAAGGCTGGATATTCACTTAAAGGAGCAGAATATGGTGTATATGATACTAAAGTAAATGCACTAAACAATAAAAACTTATTAAATAAACTTATAACAGATGATAAAGGAAGGTCAAATAAATTAAATTTAGCACCAGGAAAATATTTTGTTAAAGAATTAAAAGCACCAAAAGGCTTTAAATTAGACCAACAAATTTATGAAGTTGATTTAACCTCAAAAGATCAAGTACTAAATGTAAAAGATGAACCTTTATTTGACCCATTAGATATTATGCTTAAAAAACAAGGTGATGATAATAGACCACTTGAAGGAGCAGAATTTACAGTTAAATATTATGATGAAATATTAACAAGTACACAAGGTAAAAAACCTATTAGAACATGGATATTTAAGACGGATGAAAATGGATATATTTTGTTTAAGGAAAAATATAAAATAAGTGGAGATGAGTTATTTAAGGATCAATATGGAGTTACATTAGGTTTAAAAGGAACATATGAATTTATAGAAACTAAAGCACCAAAAGGATATATTTTAGATCCAACACCTGTTTTAGCATATGTAAAAGAAAATGGAGCAGAAAAACCTGGTACTGTATATAACATGCCAATTGTTAAAAATGAAAGAGATAAAAAGGAACTTAAACTTGTAAAAGTTGATAGTGAAACCGGAAAACAAATCCCACAGTCAGGAGTAATTTTTAATATTTTAGATAAAGATATGAAAAAACTTACTATAGGTGGAGAAAGTGAATTTAAGACTAATGATAAGGGAATTGTAACTATTAAAGAAAAAGTCTTACCTGGTATTTATTATATTAAAGAAATAAAAGCACCTTCTGGATATTATCTAGATCCAAACGGTAAAGCTATAAAGATTGAAATCTTTGAAAATGATACAAAAGTTATAATTAAAGAAATTAAAAACACACCACAAAAGGGTATAATAAGACTTGAAAAAACAGGCTCTATATTATTAGGCACAAAGGCTAATCAAAAAGATAAAGATATTACAGATTTAATATTTGAAGAAGGATTTTTAGCTGGAACAAAATGGGAAATTAGAGCTAAAGAAGATATTATTTCAAATGATAAAGTTACAACTTTATACAAAAAAGGTGATTTAGTAGAAAGCTTAATTACTAATTCAACAAGTGAAATATCAAGTAAAGAATTAGCACATGGTAAATATACATTAAAAGAAGTATCAGCACCAAAAGGATATTTAGTAGATCCAAAAATTTATGATATCGAATTTACATCACAATCACAAGAAGTTAGAGTATCTTCAAAATCAGTTAAAGCATACAATGAAAGAAAAGAACTTACATTTGAATTTAACAAAAAATTTGAAGATACAAAATTATTTACAATTGAACCAAAAGCAACATTTGGACTTTTCTTAAATGAAGATTATACTGAAAATGGAATAACAGTTAAAAAAGATACACTACTTGATAAAGTAACAATTGATGTAAATAATATAACTGAAAAAGTTACACAAAAAGAAGTTAACGCTACAAAAGAAGTTAAAGAAGATGTAATAAGTTATGAAATATCAACATTTACACAAAAAGAAGTTGAAAACAAAGATAAACCAATTATTAAAACAGAAGAATATTCTATATTTGAAATTAAATTACAAAATGGTGAAGTAAAAGTTTTTAATACAAAAGAAGAAGCTTTAAGCTTTATTGAAACACAAAAAGATAAATCTAATTTAAGTGTTAAAGAAAGTAAAAAATCAGAAAATGTAATTGTAGGATATGAAACAAAGATTGAAAAAACTTTAGACAAAGTACTTAAATTTAATAAAGTAGAAGAAAAAGATAAAAAAATAGCTGAATTAGAACAAAAAGGTATTATCTATTCTATTAAAGAATTTAAGACAACAGTAACTAGACAAGTAGAAGATACTGAAAATAAAGTGCTTGAAAAAGTAATAGAAAGAAAAGCAAAAGGTAAATTTAAGGATATTTTAATTGATGGAAAATTCTACATTAAAGAAATATCTACTGCTAAAGGTTATGTTTTAGATAATACAAAACATGAAACTGGATTTGATTTTAATACAACTGATAAAAAACAAAATACAGTTATTGGTGCAAATATTGTAAATAAGCTTAATAAAATCACTTTAGATGTTACAAAAATTGAAGCTGGATCAGTTGAAGAAGGAAACAAAAAAGTTGTTTCAGGAGCTGAATATGTGCTTATAGCAACTGATTCTAAAAAAGGGGAAACAATAGTTGGAAAATATATTACAGATGAAAATGGAAAGATTGTAGTTGAAAATCTTCCAAATGGTAACTATATTTTCAAAGAATTAAATGCTCCAGAAGGATATTTCAAAAATGAAAAAGAAATTAATCTTAACTTTACAGACAAAAAAGATGGTTCAACATACAAAGTTGAAGTAATTAATGAGAAAATTCCTGAAATAAGAACAACAGCTGTAGACAACGAAACAGGTAAAAAAGAATCATTACCATTAGAAGAAGTTATCATTAAAGATAAAGTAATTTATTACGATTTAATTATTGGAAAGACATACATTTTAGATGGTACATTAATGTATAAATTAACAAATAAACCAGTTTTAGTAAATGGTAAGGAAGTAAAAGCAAGTAAAGAATTTATTCCAACAAGTAGAAATGGATTTGTAGAATTATTATTTACAGTACCAGGAAGTGTTGTAAGAGGTAAAGAAACAGTTGTATTTGAAGATTTATACAAAGATGGGAAGTTATTAACATTCCATAGAGATATACATGATAAAGCTCAAACAACAAGAACAACAAATCCAAGAATTAAAACAACATTAATGGAAGTAAAAACTGGAGCTAAAGAATTTTTACCATTAGATAAATTAATACATTTAGTAGATCGTATTGAATACTTTGATTTAGTACCAGGAATTAAAATGAGATTTGATTTAGTTTTAATGAATAGTGTAACAAAAGAAGTATTAAAAGATGCTAACGGTAAAGAATTAACAGCAAGTTTAGAATTTACTCCTGAAACAAAAGATGGAGTAGCAGAAGTATTTATCACAGTTAATGCAAAAGATTTAAGAGGTATCTCACTTGTAGCATTTGAAACATTAAGTGATATTTCAGTAGAAGGAAAAGTAAGAAAAGTAGCAGAACATAAAGACTTTAATGATAAAGATCAAACTGTTAAAGTATTACCAGTTCCACACACTCCTAACAATCCAAATACAGGAGATACAGGAATATTTGCAGTAATATCAACACTTGTTATTTCAGTAGTAGCTTTATATTTTGTAACTATAAAACAAAGAAAAATTAATAAATAGTAATTTTTGTTCAAAATGAACAAAAGTTAGAAAAGTATTAGAGGAGAGAAATCTCCTCTTTTTACTTTTTAAATAAAAAAAGAAGAATTAGAAATGTCTAAACGAGAATGGTTAGAAAAAAAGGGTTAAATCCAGAAATTTTAAATTTTAGTTTTTATGACGAAAATTATAACTTAAATAATGATAATAAAAGAGAAAATATAAAAGATGAATTCAATTTAGATATATAACTTAAAAAAATAAAATAAATTTTGTTCAAAATGAACAAAAAGAAAGGAATAAAAATGGAAGCTTTTAGAGCAGGAATAAATGTTTTAGGACAAATTGTTATAGCTATAGGTGGTGGTCTTGGAATATGGGGAATCATAAATTTACTTGAAGGTTATGGTTCAGATAATCCGGGAGCAAAATCTCAAGGTATTAAGCAGCTAATGGGTGGTGGAGGACTTATATTATTAGGTATAAAGGTAGTTCCACTATTAGCAAATTTATTTGGTTAATATTATGAAAAACACAAAAAACTTATTTAGTAAAAATATAGTTTTAATATTTGAAATATCAGTATTTACATTTTTAGCATATATAATTAATAACATATTATATATGCTAAGAGTAAATAACTTTAATAAGAATTTTTTTGAAGAATTAAACATATCTTTTGATATTTCAGATATATTATTTACTATATTTTTTACATTTATCATATATATAGCATATAAACAATATTTTAAAAACAGAAAAATAAAATTAAAAATGTTAAAACATAAAAACAAAGAGTATGGATCAGCAGAATGGGGATCAGCAGAAGATATAGCACCTTTTATCGATAAAGACTTTTCAAGAAATATATTATTTACAGAAACGGAAAGATTAACGTTAGAAATTGAGAGAGAAGATTTTAAGCTTAACAGAAACCATAACTCAATTATCGTAGGTATGCCAGGAACTGGTAAAACATGGTTATTTATAGTATCTAATTTACTTCAAAATACTGGATCATACGTTGTAACAGACACAAAAGGATCAACAATTAAACTCACAGGACATTTTATGAAAAAAAAGAAAAAAGACATAAAAGTCTTTAATACAAAAAATCCTGAATTGTCATTAAAATATAACCCTTTTGCTTATATAAAAAATGAATTAGATATTCTTTCTATTACAAATACTATAATGAATGCCACCGAAGATATTGGCACAAATAAAGGAGATAGTTTTTGGGTAAAAGCTGAAAGACTTTTTTTTACAGCTATAATTGGATATTTGTTTGAAACGCAACCTTTTGAAAATATAAATATTAAACATTTTTTAGATATTATTATCGAAGTTAGAAATGCAGAAAATGAAAATAATAATGAAGATGAAGTATCAAATAAAGTAGATATGATGTTTAAGGACTTAGAAGCAAAAGAAGGAAATGTATTTGCAGTCAGACAATATAAAAAATATTTAACTGGAGCATCAAAAAGTCGATCAAGTATTATATTATCCGTTTGTGCAAGAATGAGCGTTTTTGATATTGATGTAATTAGAGATTTAACTTCAGAAGATCAATTAGAATTAAATAATCTAGCGAATGGAAATACAATTCTTTATATTATAACAAGTGATAGTGATCGGACTTTAGATTTTTTAAATTCAGTATTATATTCACAACTAATACAAATTTTGTATAAGGAAGCTGATAATAATTATGGGGGGAGTTTTCCAAAACCTGTATCTTTATTTTTAGATGAGTTTAAACAGCTTAGAATTAATAATTTTGAAGACATTATTTCAACGAATAGAAGTAGAAATATACCAATTCATATATTAATTCAAGCTACAAGTCAACTAAAAGAAGCATATAAAGAATCTTATTCAAGCATAATGGGGAATTGTGATTCTTATCTTTTTTTAGGATCTAAAGAAAAAGAAACCTTAAAAGATTTATCTGAAACGCTTGATAAAGCAACAATTTTAGAGAAAAATTCTTCAAAAACATATTCAAATAATAGATCTGTATCACAAAATGAAAAAAATATTGGTCGTAATCTATTAAGTGTGGGAGAATTAACGAAATTAAGACAAGATGAATGTATATATATTTTAAGAGGTTTATCACCATTTAAGAGTAAAAAATATATGACAAATAAACATAAATATTACAATGAATTATATCATGTTAAGGAAGAATTTGATAAAAAAACAAAAGAAAAAATTATAAATAAATATAATGTTTTTGATTTAAAAGAATACATTAAAAAATATGAAGAAGAAACTAATAAAATAAGTTTTACTAATTCAACAATTGTTGAAGAATATGAATTTATTGATAATTAACATAAAGGATAGAGGGAAAAATGATGGGAATTGATCTATTTAATCCATTTCAAGGTTGGACTGAGAGTCTTATAAACTCAATAATAAAAGGATATGAAAATATACAAGAAGATATGATAAATTCAATTAATAATATATCACCTCTTCTTGAACAATCTCCTTTAAAATATTCCCCCTCTGCATGGAATATGGTTACTACAATATCAACAAATGTTATTTTAGTAATTGCTGGATTAATATTTGCTTATTTATTGACGATAGAACTTATAGAAATGATTACACAAAAAAATAATTATCATGAAATAGAAAGTTTTCAAATATTTGTATGGATTTTAAAGATTGCAATAGGTGTAATGATTTTAAAAAATTATATAACAATAATTAATGCTATTTTCGATGTAGGAGGTTGGGCGTTAAATAAATTAACTGAAATGGTTAATTTGACGACAAAAGGAGCAAGTTTAACATATGATTTAGGGGGAAAAACAGTCGAGCAAGTCGCAGAGGAATTAGGAATATTTGTAGCTTTTCGAGATTATATAATAACAATGATATTAAGTTTCATATTTAAAGGAATTGGGATTTTAATTAATGTAGTTGTTATAGGAAGATTTTTTGAAATATACTTATATTCCATAATTGGAACTATACCTCTTGCAACATTAGCAACTAAAGAATATAGAAGTATAGGTTTAAATTTTATAAAAAATATATTTGCTTTATCTTTACAAGGTTTATTAATAATTGCTTGTTTAGCAATTTATATTGCTTTAACACAAGGTCAGTTACAAGGAGAAGGAATAAACGCATTAAAGATACTAGCTTTTGGTATAGTATTAGTATTTACTTTATTTAAGACAAAAAGTATAGCACAATCAGTATTAGACGCAAGATAAAATTTTTGTTCATTTTGAACAAAATAGAAAGAGGGGTATATGGCTTTTGCAAAAATTCCAAAAGATATTAATTTAATTGAAACAAAATTAGTAGGTAATTTTACAAAAAGACAAGTTATAACAATGTCAATAGCAGGTGCTATTAGTGTACCATTATTTACAATACTTAATTCAAAATTTGGAAGTGGAGTTGCTTTATATGGTTTATTTTTGACTTCATTTCCAATATTTTTTTTAGGATTTTATAAAAAAAATAATGAATACATTGATGTGAAATTACTCAACATAATTAATCGAGTAATATTAAATAAACAGATTAGAGTATATAAATCTACAACTAATTTAGAAATATTGGAAAAAATAAATTTTGTTCAAAATGAACAAAATAGAAAGGGGAAAAATGTTAAAAACAAAAAGAAAAAGTAATAATAAATTTCTTAGAAAAATTTTTGGGACTTATAATAAAAATTCTGTTCAAGAAACTTTTCCATTTTATACTATAACAAAAGATGGAATAATGATTTTAGAAGATAACTTCTTTTCTAAAATGATTAGATTTGATGATATAAATTATAAATTATCAGAAGAAGATGACAAACAAGTAATTTTAGAAAAATATTTTTCGTTATTAAATCACTTCGATAATACAATTGATGTTCAACTTTTTTTCTATAATCAAACAGATGGGAAACATTTTTATGAAAATAAAGTACTTAACAAGTTAAACAATGATAAATTTGATAAATTTAAGGAAGAATTGAATGAAGCAATGTTAAGTCGACTTAAAGTCAAAGAAAATGGAGTTTTAAAAAAGAAATATATAATAATTACTGTTAAAGAAAAGAATTTAACTTTAGCAAAAAGAAAATTGTTAACACTTGAAAATAGTATAATACATAAATTGAAACTCTTAGGATCACATTCTTTTTCTGTAAATGGTGATGAAAGAATAGATTTATTAAATGAAATATTAAATAAAAAAAATATAGAAAAGAATAAAAAAATTAATTACAATGATTTTATGGAATCACAAATTTCCATTAAAGACTATATTTCTCCAATGAGTATTAATTTTTCATCAGATAATTTAATTAAAATCGATAATAAGTTTTTAAGAGTATGTAAAATTGATCTTGATACAACTGAACTTGAAGATAATTTTTTAGAAAAATTGTTAGAATATGATAATGAACTATTAATTTCAATTGCATTTCAAACAGTTGATCAACAAAAAGCTATTAAAAATGTTAAAAGATTATTATCAGATTTAGAGAAAACAAAAGGTGATGAGCAAACAAAAAATATTAACGCTAAAAGGGATATGGATATTTTGCCAACTGATTTATTAATAAATATTGAGGAAACAAAAGAACTTTTAGATGATGTTTCGAGAAGAAATGAAAGGTATTTTCAAACTACATTTACAGTTACAATTATAAATGATAGTATAAAAAAAATAGAAAATGATTTTTTTAATTTACAATCAATTTGTAGAGAATTCAGTTGTAATTTAAGAGTATTATACAATAGTCAAGAACAAGGATTAATATCAACACTTCCTTTTGGATATAATATATTAAGACAAAAAAGAGGGTTAACAACTTCAAGTTTAGGTATTTTAGTTCCGTTTACGACACAGGAACTGTTTCAAGAAAGTAAAGATAGCTTATATTATGGATATAATACCATTTCATCAAACATACTATTTTTTGATAGAAAGAAATTAAAAGCACCAAATGGATTGATTTTAGGATCTCCTGGTTCAGGTAAAAGTGTTAAGGCTAAAAGAGAAATAATGGAAACTTTTTTAAGGACACCAGATGATATTATTATTGCAGATCCTGAAAGAGAATATCCAGCGTTAACACAAGCTTTAGATGGTGAAGTAATTGAACTATCAGCAACATCAGCTAATCATATTAATCCATTTGATATAGATTTTGAAAATAATAATGAAAATGCAATAAAAGAAAAAAGTGTATTTATTATTTCATTAATCGAACAGATTATCGGTGGTTATGATGGACTTACAGGTAAAGAAATATCTATACTAGATAGATGTGTAATTCAAATGTATACAAATTTTTTACAAAATCCTAGTGCTAATAATATGCCAACATTCACAGATTTTTATAATATATTATTAAAACAAAAGGACTATGAAGCACAAGACTTAGCTACAAGAATTGAAATATACGTTACAGGATCAATGAATATTTTTAATAATAGAACAAATATAAATATTAATAATAGACTAACAACATTTGATATTAATAGTTTAAAAGGGGTGTTAAGAAATTTAGGGTTATTAATCCTTCAAGAGTATGTTTGGAATAAAGTAAGTAAAAATAGGGATTTAGCTAAATCTACATGGTATTTTATAGATGAAATTCATGTCCTTCTTAAAGATGATCGTACAGCTCAATATATGATTGATTTTTGGAAAAGATTCAGAAAATATGGGGGAGTTCCAACAGGTATAACACAAAATGTTACAGATATTTTAGATAGTCCACAAATTGAAACTATTTTTAAAAACAGCGATTATATTTGTATGTTAAATCAATCATCAGATGACAGAGAAAGACTTGCTAAAGCATTAAATATATCAAGTGAACAATTATCATATGTTACAAATAATAATCCTGGTGAAGGCTTAATAAGTTATGAAGGTAAGATAATACCATTTAGAGATCATTTAAATAAAAATACTACTTTATATAAACTAATAACAACTAAGTTAGGTGAAAATGCAAGTTAAAAAATCGAATAAAAAAATTGATTTAACTAATTTATCCAAAAAAAGAAAAATAACCAAAATAAACATATATAAAGTAGCTAATTTTAAAGATATACCAAAAATAAAACAAAGAAAAATTTATCAAAGAAAGTCATTATCAAAACGTCAATTAAAAAAAATTGACAGAGGATTAAAAAACGAAAGAAAATATAACGAAAAATCAGAAAAAAAATCATTAAAACATGAACGAAAAATTAATAAGCATACTGCTAAAAAGTCTAAATTTCAATATAGACATTATAAAAATAAACTTTTATATAATAAAGTAAAACCTGTTACAGGAACTATTAAAACTATTTCCAAAAAAATATTACAAAATAATGAAGATGAAAATGCAGCAACTGAAGGGGTTTTTAAAACAACATATACAACTAGCAAAGCATTATCTTCTAAAATACGATCAAAAGGAAAGAAATTAACTAAAAAAATTAAAAAAAAAAGTAATAAAATTTCTAAAATTAAAAAGAAAGAAAATAAAAATAAACTTTTTAAGAATAATTTATATAATGACAAAAAATTTAATCAAAAAAGATTAATAACAAGGATTTTACATAAAAACTTATATTATGCTAAATATAGATTAAATGTAAAATGGGATTCTACAAAAACATTTTTTATAGAATTACCAAGTAAATTTTTAGCATTTTTAGGTAGAACTGTATTGTCAATAATTACTTCTTTAGGAATATTTTTATTACCAATTGTATTTTTTTTATTAATTTTTTTATTAATATTTGTAGGGAATAGTAATAATAACGAAAATATAGATTATATAGATAATATAATCTATCCAGCAGAAGGTAAAATAACATCAAAATTTGGCTGGAGAGATGGATTTTATTTGCAAGATGGAAGATGGTATCCTAGAAACTTTCATAAAGGAATTGATATCGCAAATCAATTAGGAACTGAAATTAAAGCTATGACAGATGGGATTATAACATATATAGATCCAAACTCAACTACTGGTTATGGTAAATGGATTGAAATTGATCATGGAAACAATATTAAAACTAGATATGCTCATTTAAGCACAATTAAAGTTATTTTAGGGCAAAAGGTTAAAATTGGTGAGGTAATTGGATTAATGGGTTCAACAGGTTACTCAACAGGTCCACATTTACATTTTGAAGTACGAAAAAATGGAGAAGCAATTGATCCTGAAATATATATTGCTAATGCTTTAAAAAATGTTAATATTGATAAATTACCTAAAGAGGTTTTAAGATGGAAACCTATTGTTATGAACGAGTTAATAAAGTATAATTTAGAGAGCTATAAAGATATTGCTCTTACTATTATAATGCTTGAAAGTGCTGGAAATGCAGAAACTTTACATGATGTAATGCAATCATCAGAAAGTATAGGTCTTCCACCAAATACAATTAATAATCCTATTACAAGCATACATTATGGTATTTTGCACTTAAAAAATTGTATAGAACATATGAACAAATATAATGTAGATTTAAAAACTATGATACATTCATATAACTATGGTAAAGGCTTTATTGAATACGTATCAAGAAATGGTGGAAAATGGACACAAGAACTAGCTGATAATTTTTCAAACATGTGGGCTAGTAGAAAAGGGTGGAATAGCTATGGAGATAAAAATTATGTGAAGAAATTTATGAAATATCGTATAAATTAACTTTGTTCAAAATGAACAAAAAAGAAAGGAGTTTTATTATGCAAATAAAAAAACTAAATAGAGCAATAGAAAACATGAAAAAAAAAGAAGAAAGATTTGAAAAGGCTAAAGAAGAATTAGATAATTCAAAAGAATTAATAATTGAAACACAAAAAGAAGCATTATATAAATTATTTATTAAAAGCAAATTATCCTTTAATGAATATTATGATCTAATTGCTGATATAAATAATGAAGAAAAAGTTGATACAAATAAAAATATATGATAATATTTAAATAAGCTAGTAGCATGAGAACTGGGGGTAAATACTACCTCTACCCTGAGTTGGGGGGTCAGAAATACCAATGACGGCGAAAGTATTTACGGTTAGATTTTCCCGTAGGTCTAGTTTGAACGAGGCGTAATGTAATGCTTGTAATAGCATAGGAGATAAGCACATCAATACTAAAAATCAATAAAAAAAGACAATCAATTGATTGTCTTTTTTATTTTTAAAAGGAGATAATATGTATAAAATACACTCTATAATAAAGTGGTGGGAAAATTTTGATAATAGTAATATTACTATTAAAACAGAGAGCAATGAGTTTAATATAAAAATATTTAATGATATGCTTCCACATTTATTAGGAATGCAGTACACACAAAAAAATACAAAATACTTAAAAGGAGCAAGATTATATAGTTTTATAAAAAATAGAAGTGATGAAGAATTGTTAGGATTAATCAGCAAAAATCACCCTAATAAAATGAATAATATTATTGATAGAATAGAAAATTTTCAATATTTTATGGAAAATATCGAAAATTCAATACTATATAATCAAACACACTCAAAATCTACAATAAAAAGTAATTTTTTATTAGTTAAAACAAAAGAGAATACTTATTTGCAGATGGGAATTGCACAAAGTGAATTATACATTGATTACTTTGAAACATTTATTGTAGAAAAAAATGATCAATACTTTAAGAAATCAACACTAAATGAAAAAGTTATATCAATTGAAAGATGGGACAATGATAAATTTGTTCCATTTTCTTTTAAAAATTTTGTTCAAAATGAACAAAATAGAAAGGAAAAAATAATGAATAATACTTTTGATAAAGAGAAATGGAAGAAAGAAAAAGAAAACAAAGTAAAAGAATTAGAAATAAAAATTAATAACTTAATAAAAGATTTTAAGCATAATAAAGAAGATATAGTAGAATTTATAAAGTTTTCTTTAAAATTTAGAAATTATTCTTATAAAAACACTATGTTGATTTATTCGCAAAACAAGTCAGCAAATTATATAGCTTCATTTAATAAAATATCTAAGATGGGTTATAGCATAAAAAAAGGTGAAAAAGCAATTAAGATTTTTGCTCCAACAGAATCAAAGTATGCAGTAGTTGATTTAACTCATAAACCTTTTAAAAAACTTACAAAAGAAGAAAAAGAACAAGTAAAAAATAAAGAATTGAAAGTTATATCGTATAGAAATTTTGTACCAGTAAATGTATTTGACATATCACAAAGTGATATTAAGGCTGAGGATTTACCAAAATTACTTGGTTTTAATAATTTAATCGATATTGAAGTTAAAGATAAAATTGAAATAATAGAAAAATATGCTAAAAATAATAACACTCAAATTTATTATAATAACTTACCATTAAATTTAAAAGGAGAGTATTATCCTGGATTAAATCAAATAATTATAAATGAACGACTTGATGACATAGGGAAATTATCTACACTTACACATGAATTAGGTCATTCTTTATTGCACAATGACGCAGTCGATTATCAATCTGATAATGAAAATGTAATCGAAGTACAAGCTGATATTACAACTTTATTATTATTTGAATACTTTAATATTCCAGTAGTAGATTCAAGAATAGAGCATTTAAAATATCATTTTGAAAAATTAGATGAAAAACAAATAGAAAAACTAATATTACCAGTTATAAATGTTACGAATGAAGTTATTAATAATATAGAAAAATTTGTACCAGAAAGACAAAAAGAAGAAATAGAAATAGAACAAAATAAAGAAATTGAAAATAATATTGAAAGTAAAGAAAAAAAACAAAATAAAGATAAAAATAATATAGATTATGAACGATAAATTCATTATGTCAAAAAATATATGTTTTCTGCCATTTAAATTTTTAAAAAATGAATATACACAAATAAAGTAACCTAAAACATAATTCTATCAAAAAGAAAGGGAAAAAAATATGAAAAATATAAAAAAAATATTAATAACCATTTTTACTATATTAATTATTTCAACAAATATATCTTTTGCAAATAATACCCCCAAGCAACAAGCAAAAAAAGAAGTAAAAATAGAAAATGTAAAAGAAGCTCCTAAGGAAACACCTAAAGAAACACCTAAAAAAAATAATACTGATATACAGAATACTAAACCAGGTAATGTTAAAGAAGTAATGAATAAAGATAAAATTAAAATGTTTGGAAGAAACAATCGCCAATTTGTATCTTTTACGACAATTGAAGGACAAATTTTTTATTTATTAATTGATTATGATAAAAATGGTATAGAACAAAATGTTGAAATATTAAAAAAAATAAGCAATGAAGATATTAATAAAATTAAACAAAATAAATTAAATGATCCTGGTGAAAGTTTTGAAGAAACAAAAAATGAAAATATTAAAATTCAACCAGAATTAAAAGAAAAAAATGTAGAAAAAAATGATAATGAAATAAAACAAGAAAAGAAAGAAAAAAAAGATTTTAATATTTTAGACTATGCTATATATATTGTCGTAATTATAGTAATGATTGTTATTCTTTATTTAAAAAAATCAAAGAAAAATAATAATATGGAAGATAATTTTAATGATGAAGAAAATGATGAAGAAATGACAGAATTATGAAAAAATCAAAGCACAAAATCGATTATAAGGCTTTAAATTTATGAAGTTCAATAAATACATTAACTTCTTTACTAAAGCTCTTATAATCGATTTTATTGTTTATTATTAAAGAAAAAAGGAAAATTTAAGGTTAGGAGATGAAAAAAGTAAAATCAAAAGAAGAAAAAATAAAAATAGCTTTATCAGATGAAAAAAATAAAAATAATTTTGAGATAAATAAATTTAATTTACAACAAAAAGCAATTTTTCATTCTATTGTAAGTTATTTAGTAAATGATGAAAGATTTATAGAAAAAATAAAGTCTTATATGAGATATGATTTATCTAAAGAAGATTTATATTACTTGTATGAAACTAAAAATGTGAAAAAAATTACAGTAGATCTAAGTAATTTTAATGAATTTATTAAAAAAAATATCATAGAAAAATTAGAAAATAAAGAAATTACTCTAAATCAAATTAAAAAAATTAAACCATATTATAGTAATGAATATAATATGAATTTATTAAAGGAATTGAAAAAAATTAATAATACTTTTAAAGATAATAATAAGAAAATTATAAGTGATTATTTTAAAGAAAATTTAGAAATAAACAATATAAATATATCTTTTTATCGAGAAATATATTATGAAGAAGTAGAACAAATATTTAAGTTAGAAATAACAAAAGAACACAAAATTTTACTAATTGAATTCTGCGAAACATATATTTCAGATAGAATAATGTTAGAAGAAAAAGAACAATTATTAATTAAACGCTTTGTAATAAATAATAGATTTTATAATACTATTCTCTACATTTATTTTTTATTAGCTTTAGGTTATTCTTATCAAGATATTATGAGTTTCATTATAGAATGTGAAAAATATTTTGATGTTGATATAACAAAAAATTATGCACAAAGTAGATTAAATGCAATAAATAAAAACTTATATAAACTAGATCAAAATTACAATGAAAAACAAAAAAATATAGTTAAAAATATTATTGATGAAATGATTTACATGTAATAAATATACAATTTGTAGAATATAAAAAAGGGGTATTAGGGTACACCCTAACAAGATAAAAATAATATTGGAGAATTCCAATATTATTTTTTTAGGCATTTGTTATACAAATGCTGTTCTTGCGTGCTATTGAAAATAGCACATTTTGAAGGAAAAATTTTATCATTTTTAAGTGTGAAGAAAATTTTTCCATCTGCTTAATCTAAAAATCATGACCGAAGGAAGGATTTTTTATGCAAAAAGACAAATTTATCTTTTGTAGAGTTAACAGAGATGAAGAAAAAATAATTAAGGAAAAATTAAATAAAAGTAAATTTAATAATTTATCTGAATATATAAGAAATATTTTGTTAAAAAAAGAGGTAAATATTATAGATTTTGAAATTATTAGAAAAAGAAATTATGAAATAAATAAAATCGGAAATAATATTAATCAAATTGCCAAAAGGGTTAATACAATAAATGAATTTTATTATGAAGATTTCGTTGAATTTCAAAAAGAATTTAAAAAAATGATTAATGAGAATAAAAAAATTAATGATGATATTATAAAAATAATAAAAGGAAAATAAATGTCTTATATAAAAATTTTTACAATTAAAGATAATGTTAATAGAAGTATAGACTATATTTTAAATCCAGAAAAAACTACTCCAGAATTAATTTATTTTAATAAATGTGGTATTTACAATACAGAACAAGATTTTGAACTTACAAGGTTGCAGTTTCATTCTAAAGTAAAAGTAACAGCCAGACATATCATACAATCTTATGCTAAGGAACAAAATGTTAATAAAGATGAAGTATTAAAAGTAGCTAAAGAATTTTGCGAAAAACATTTAAAAGATTATCAATATGTAATTTCTGTACATATCGATCAAGAGCATTTACATGCTCATATAATATTTAATACTGTAAATTTAGAGACTGGAAAAGCTTATAGATCCAATAAAAAATCATTTCACGATAAATTAATAAAAGACTTTAATACGGTTTTAAAAGAAAATTATATAGATGAATGTATTGTAACTGAAAAAAAAGTAAATAGAGAATATGAAAATGAAAAAAGTTTAAGAGATTTGCTAAAAAAAGATATAGATTCAGCAATTCTAAAATCTTCTACTTATGAAGATTTTATTAAGATAATGAGTATTAAATATTTTATAAAAGATGAAGGCTATAAATATCTTTCTTTTAAACACAAAAACTTTAGCAAAAAATTTATGAGATGTACCCAAAAATTAGGAGAAGAATATACTAGAGAAAGTATTAAACAAAGAATAGAAAACAAAATAGAATATGCTATTGTTACTTCTAATAACAAAAAAAATAAAAAAGAAAAATTTAAGAACTTTCACCAGACACAAGATAAAGAATATATTGATTTAAGTAATAAATTTAATGAGATAAAAAAAGATATAGGTTTTATTGTTGATACACAATCAAATGATAAAGCTAGAACGAAACAAGGATATAGAAATTGGGCTAAAAAAAATAATACAACAACTATAAATCATAACCTTTATATTTTAAATAAGAAATATGATATTAAATATGATTTTGAAAAAAATATTAATAAAAAAATTAAAGAAAATATGAAAAAATTACAGACAACTTTAGATAAAAATGATATAATTAAATTAAAGATAGAAACATATGAATTGCGTAAAATCTTAAATAATATTGAAAAATATAATTCAAAAGAAAGTATTTCAAAATTTATTGAAATTTGATTTTAAAAATAAAAAAGCATGACCCCTAAATCATACTTTTTTACAAATTTTTAATATTTTCAATGATTTATATAAAATTATTAAAATTAAGTATATAAAAACATATTTTTATGTTATGATACTGGTAACGGGTAAATTCTTTTAATATTTATATAATCCTTCTTAAAGATATCATTAAAATTTGAAAATGTCAATTAGAATAGAAGGAGATTATATAATATGTCTGAAAAAAAAGAATTATCACCAAACACAATTGCACACAAAAAGTGGCATAAAAAGAACCTTGAACATTCCAGGTATTTAAAGAATAGAACAACTGCACGTTCTTTTGTTAGACACTATGCAAAAGATGAAGATATTGTAGAGTTAATTTCTATATACATGAATGAGAATAAAAACTCAAATAATGTAGTATCATTGATTAAAAAACATATTGAAAATATTTGACAGGGGATATAAATATTTAATATAATTTAATATTAAATATTTTTTCTTAGAATATACTTTGTCACAAAATACTAATTTTGTGACAAAATAGTATAAACGAAATAGGAGTGCTGCGTTTATATATAAACTCCAAATAATGTAAAATTCAGTAATATTATTATAATTCAATATCCGATATATTAAATTTATTAATTAGTTTATTTACTTATATCCTTTAATTTATTTATAAATGCTTCTCCATCTAAAAATTTTATTCTTCTTAATTTAAATCAATATATCTCATTTACAAGAATTTCCTTTTAAATTAATCTAAGAATTTTATTCTTATTAAATTAATATTTCAGAAATTTAATTTCAGGATTCCAAATTTAATTTAATAATATAATATTTTGTTTTTATTACTATTTCATGATGTATTTTGCTTTATATAATAATTTGCTAATTTCCTCTAAAATTTGAAGCCGTAAAATCGATTCTAAGCGATGTTTTTATATTTAGACATACAATTACACCTTTAAATTTTCATTAATTTTACTTATATTTTTGATTTTTATTATAATATTAAAAAGACAACCAAAATTAATTGATTGTCTTTTTTATTTTATAGTTAATAACTATTTTAATATAAATTATTTTATTTTGCATATGCAACAGATCTTGTTTCTCTAATTGTATGAACTTTAATTTTTCCTGGGTATTCTAATTCATTTTCAATTTGTAATGCAATTTCATTTGAAAGAATTGTTAGTTGGTCATCAGAAATTTTTTCAGGTTCAACCATGATTCTAATTTCACGACCAGCTTGAATAGCATAAGCTTTTTTAATTCCGTCATATGATGTTGCAATTGCTTCAAGATTTGTCAATCTTTGTAGATATGCCTCTAAAGCTTCACGTCTAGCACCTGGTCTTGATGCTGAGATTGCATCAGCTGCTTGAACTATCATAGCTTCTAATGAATTAAATGGTACATCAAAGTGATGAGCTTCAACACAGTGTACAATTTCTTCTTTAATCTTGTATCTTCTTAATAAATTTACACCAATTTCAACATGTGTTCCTTCGATTTCGTGATCTAATGCTTTACCAATATCGTGTAATAAACCACCACGTCTAGCAATTCTATCATTTATACCTAATTCTTTAGCCATAATACCAGCTATATTTGCTACTTCAACTGAATGCCATAAAACGTTTTGTCCGTATGATGTTCTATAATTTAATTTACCTAAAACTTTTACTAAGTCTGGATGTAAACCATGAACTCTTGCTTTTTCACAAGCTTCTTCACCATATTCTTTAGTTCTTTGTTCGATATCTTCAAGAGCTTTTTGATACATTTCTTCAATTCTTGCTGGATGGATTCTTCCATCTACCATTAAGTATTCTAATGTAAGTTTAGCAATTTCACGTCTTCTTGGATCATAACAAGATAAAACTATCGCTTCAGGGGTATCATCTATAATTAAATCAACTCCTGTTAAACTTTCAAACGAACGTATGTTTCTTCCTTCACGTCCTATAATTCTACCTTTCATTTCATCACTAGGTAGTGATACTACTGAAACTGAAGATTCAGCAACAATTTGAGATGCTTGTCTTTGAATTGCTGTTGCAACAATCTCTCTAGATAAACGCTTTTCTTCTTCACGTGTTCTAGCTTCAAATTCTCTCAAAATTAATGCTTTATGATGTTCTGCTTCATCAGCAACTTGTTCTAAAATAATATCTTTTGCTTCTGTTTGAGTTAAACCAGAAATTCTTTCTAATTCTGTTACTTGTTTGTTTAATGCTTCTTCTATTTCAGCTTCTTTTGATTCAATATTTTTAATTTTATTATTTAATGAATCATTTTTTCTATCTAATTTATCTAATTTTTTATCTAAATTTTCTTCTTTTTTAACTAACCTTTGTTCGTGTTTGTTAATTTCACTTTTACGTTTTTTATTTTCTTGTTCAATATTTTGTTTTAATTTATAAATTTCATCTTTAGCTGTCAATATTGCTTCTCTCTTTAGAGATTCAGCGTCTTTATTAGCATCGTCAATTATTCTTCTTGAAATTTGTTCTGCAGAATTAATTTTTTTCTTATCTGCATTTTGTTTTATAATTGAAACAACTATATATCCAATAATAACTCCCACTATTAAGGCTAGTGCATAGTATACAAAATCCATGCTAACCTCCTAGATGCTATTTAATCAATCCTTCTTCTTCATCTTCTAACACTTCAGGTTGTTCAGAAGGTTGATTTCCTTTTTTTAATTTTTCTCTAATTTTCATTTCAATTTCTTTGTAAATATCTTCATTATTTAATAGATACTCTTTAACATTTTCACGGCCTTGTCCTAATCTATCTCCATTATAACTATACCATGAGCCAGCTTTATCAACTATTTCAAAGTCAACTGCTGAGTCTAAAACTGTACCAACTTTTGATATACCTGTTCCATACATAATATCAAATGTTGCAGTCTTAAATGGTGGAGCTACTTTATTTTTGACAACTCTTACTTGAGTGCTACTTCCGATAACTTCATCACCATTTTTAATTTGATCTTTTCTTCTTATATCAAGTCTAACACTTGAATAGAATTTAAGAGCAATACCACCTGTTGTTGTTTCAGGATTTCCAAACATTACACCAATTTTTTGACGTAATTGATTTAAGAATATAACTGTTGTATTTGATTTTGCAACAATACCTGTTAATTTTCTCATAGCTTGACTCATAAGTCTTGCTAATAAACCAACATGGCTATCACCCATATCTCCTTCTATTTCTGCTCTTGGTACAAGCGCAGCAACAGAGTCAACAACAATAATATCTACTGCATTAGATCTTACTAATGATTCAGTAATAGCTAATGCTTGCTCACCAGTATCAGGTTGTGATAAAACTAAATTATCAGTATCAACACCTAAATTTTTTGCATAATGTACATCTAGAGCATGTTCTGCATCTATAAAAGCACCGATTCCACCCATTTTTTGAGCTTCAGCAATACAGTGTAATGCTAATGTTGTTTTACCAGATGATTCTGGTCCATAAATTTCTACAACTCTACCTCTTGGCAGACCACCAATTCCTAACGCAATATCTAAATTCATCGCACCAGTAGGAATTGCTTCAATATCAACTGATTTTGGTGCTTCACCAAGAACCATTATTGAACCTTTACCGTATGATTTTTCAATTTGGGATAAAGCACGATCTAAGGCTTTTCTTTTTTCTTTATCCATTGTATTTTCAGTAATAACTAACCTCCTAAATATTTTCTAAATCTAATACCTTAATATTTTTAATTAAGTAATCTAAACCTGAAAGTATAGTTAAAATAACTGAAATGTAAAGTAATAAGCTAAATACTAAACTTGGTATAAATGTAAGTATTCCACTCAATAAATACATAATAATTGTAATCATTTGACTAACAGTTTTTAATTTTCCATAAATAGATGCTGCAATAGTAATATTATTAGATGCAGCTAATATTCTCAAACCATCGATCAATAATTCTCTAAAAATTATAACAATTACAGTCCATGCAGGTATTATTCCAGCCCCTGCTAAAACCATAAATCCAGCTTGAGTTAATACTTTATCCACTAAAGGATCCATAAATTTACCAAATGTAGTAACCAAATTTCTTGATCTTGCAATATGACCATCTAGAAAATCTGTAAATGATGTAATTGCAAATAAAATAGCTGGCAACACAGAATTTGTTTTGTAAATATTGAATACAATAACAAAAATTGGAACCATAAATAATCTTATCAATGTTAGTTTATTCGGTAGATTCATCTTCAATAATTTCTTCATTATTATCTTCCATTTCAATTTCTTCTAAAGTTTTAAGTATATTTCTAGGTTTACTTCCATCTTGTTCGCTTACAATTCCTTTTCTAGTCATTTGGTCAATTATACGGCCAGCTCTAGCATATCCAACTCTAAATCTACGTTGAATTGCAGAAATTGAAGCTTGATTTTCACTTATAACAAAGTTAACAGCTTCATCAAATAATTCATCAAGATCATCTACTGATTCATTTGATTTATTTGCAGCTTCTGAAATAACTTTATTAAAGCTTTCATCATGTTTAATTTCTTCATTTTTATTTTTTACAAATGTTACAACTCTTTCAACTTCACTGTCAGTTAAAAATGCACCCTGTGCACGTTTTGGTTTTGGTAATTTTCCAGGATAATATAACATATCACCTTTACCTAATAACTTTTCAGCACCAGACATATCAATTATAGTTCTTGAATCTATATTTGATGCAACTTGAAATGCTATTCTAGATGGAATATTAGCTTTAATAATACCTGTAATGACATTAACACTTGGTCTTTGAGTTGCAATTAATAAATGAACACCACTAGCTCTACCCATTTGAGCCAGTCTTGTAATATAATTTTCAACATCTTTGGATGCTTCCATCATTAAATCAGATAACTCATCAATAATAACAACAAGATATGGCATTTTTTCTAAACTTCCATCTTCATTATCTTCTTCAACTTTCTTATTATATGACTTAATATCTCTACATCCATTTTTTGAAAATTTTTCAAAACGTGTAGTCATCTCTTTTACAGCTTCATATAAAGAAGCTGTAGCTTCTTGAGCTTTAGTAACTACTTTTCTACCCTTTAGATGAGGTATTCCAGAATAAATTTTAAGTTCAACCATTTTAGGGTCAATCATAATAAATTCTACCTCATTTGGAGAATATTTATATATAATACTCATAATGATAACATTCATAAGAACAGATTTTCCTGATCCAGTAGCTCCAGCAATAAGTAAATGTGGCATTTCATTAATTTTTGCATATAATGGTTTACCAAATAAGTCTTTACCGACTGCAACTGTAATATCATCATCTTCTTTTTGAAATTCATCAGTAGAAATTAAAGATTTAAATGTAACAATATCTTTATTTTGGTTTGGAACTTCTATACCTACATATGGTTTTCCCGGAATTGGAGCTTCTATTCTTATACCAGGTGATGCTAAGGCCATAGCTAAATTATTTGATAAATTAACTATTTTACTTACTTTTATACCTGATTGGGGCTTAACCTCATATGAAGTTACAGTAGGTCCATTGTTAATATTTACAACTTCAGAAGAAATACCAAAACTTTCTAATGTATCAACGATTATATCAGCATTACCTAGTAATCTTGTCTCATCATCAGTTTTAGACTCCGATTGGTTATTTAATAAATCCATTGGAGGTTTAGTATATTGATAATTATCATCGTATACAATTCCCAATTGATCGTAACCATTTTCTTCATCAGATTCTTTATTTACTGATTTATTTTCTGCATTTTGCTTGTGATATGAAATTTTAGGTTCAATACGAGGTTCTAATTTATCTGAATTTGTATTGTTATAAATTTCATTTTTAGTATCATCTTTTTTATCAAATATAAATCTTTTTTCCTTAACATCTTTATTTTTTTTAATAGGTTTAGGAGTATTGGAAAATAAAGTCATAAATTTATAAAATGAATTTTTAAAAAATTCAGACATTGATTTATCAAATAAATAAAAATATGATGCAAAATATATTAGTATAGTAAATATATATATGCCGATGTCGGCAATTAAAGCATTAAATAAAAAATATAAAGTGGTAAACATAATACCAACTCCAGTATAATTCAATGCTTGACTATATGAGTTTTCAATATATGATGAATAATTTAATCCATTACTATAAAATGTTGATAAAAATATACCTGTTATTATAAGTAATAGTGAAATTACAACTATTTTATGTTTATTTGTATCATAGAATTTTTTATTTAATAATGCAAAAAACATAAAAGCAATATAAAGTGGTAAAATATAAGCTGTCAAACCAAAAAGAATAAAAAGACCTTTACTAAATACCTCACCTATTATTCCCATTTTATCTTTGAGAATAATGGCTGATATTAAAAATATAAATAAAAACAATGTAGTAATTGACTTAATAGCAAAATTTTTATTATTTGTAGTATTTTTTTTTCTCTTATTTGCCATATTTCCTCCATAAAAACTCATTATCATTATATCATAAATCTACTAAATATGGTATTAAATTATTTTAAATACACATAATAAAAACCAAATGCTACTTGAACATCTGGCTTAAATTTATTTATATTAAATATCTTTTCTTGCTAAATTTATTCTTCCTTTATCATCTATTTCTAAAACTTTAACCATAATTTCATCGCCTTCTTTTACAACATCTTCAACTTTTTCAACTCTTTTTGATGAAAGTTTACTAATGTGTACAAGACCTTCTTTATTATGACCAAATGATACAAAACATCCAAAGTTCATTATTTTAACAACTTTAGCAAGATATACATCCCCTACTTCTGGTTCTTCAACAATTCCTTCTATCATTACGATAGCTCTCTTTCCACCTTCTCCATTTTGTGAAGAAACTGTTACAAGACCTTCATCAGTTATATCTATTTTTACTCCAGTTTCATCAATTATCTTATTAATTGTTTTTCCGCCTGATCCAATAACTTCTCTAACTTTTTCAGGTTTAATTTGAATTGTGTATATTCTTGGTGCATTTGGAGATAATTCTTTTCTAGGTTCTGAAATTGCACCTGTTATAACATCTAAAATTCTCAATCTAGCACTTTTAGCATCTGCTAAAGCTGTAGTTAAAATTTCTCTATTTATACCGTCAATTTTAATATCCATTTGTAATGCTGTGATACCTTCTTTTGTACCAGCAACTTTGAAGTCCATATCTCCTAAATGATCTTCTAAACCTTGAATATCAGTTAAAATGGCAATATCATCATTTTCTTTAATTAAGCCCATAGCAATACCAGCAACAGGAGCTTTAATTGGTACACCAGCATCCATTAATGATAATGTTGAACCACATACTGAAGCCATTGATGAAGAACCATTTGATTCTAATACTTCTGAAACTAATCTTATAACATATGGAAATTCTTCTTGTGAAGGAATTACTGGCTCTAAAGCTCTTTCAGCTAATCTACCATGTCCAATTTCTCTTCTTCCTGGTCCACGCATTCTTCCTGCTTCTCCTACTGAAAATGGTGGGAAATTATAGTGGTGAATGTATCTCTTTTTAACTTCTTCATCTGTCAATCCATCAATGTATTGAACATCACTTGGTGAACCTAAAGTAGCAATGTTTAATACTTGAGTTTGTCCTCTTGTAAATAATCCTGATCCATGTACCTTTGGCACAAGAGCTACTTCAGCAGATAAAGGTCTAATTTCATGCATTTGTCTTCCATCAGGTCTAATTTTATCTACGGAAATCAATCTTCTTACTATTTCTTTTTCTAATTTATCAAATATTGCAACAACTTCTTTTTGTCTTGCTTCAATATCTTCAAACTCTTCTGTAACATATGTTTCTATTATTTCTTCTTTTACAACATCTAATTCTTCTTGTCTAGTTTGCTTGTCTATGCCTTGTAGTGCAGATTTGATTTTGTCATAAAATTCTGATTCTATTTCATTTTTTAATTCTTGATCTACATCCTTAAACTCAAAGACTTGTTTTTCTTTACCAATCTCATCTACAATAGTTTGAATAAAATCACATATTCTCTTAATTTCTTCATGTCCAAATAAAATTGCTTCAAGCATTTCATCTTCTGTTAATTCATTTGCTCCAGCTTCAACCATCATAATAGCATCTTTTGTACCTGCAACAGTTAAATCTAAATCAGAAATTTCTCTTTGAGCTTGAGTTGGATTTATTACATATTCTCCGTCAACATATCCTACAGAAACTGATCCTGTTGGACCGTTAAATGGAATATTAGAAATTCCTAATGCAACAGATGAACCTACCATTGCTAAAATACCTACATCGTGATTTTCATCAGCAGATAATACTGTTGCAATAATTTGAACATCATTTTTATATCCTTCAGGGAATAAAGGTCTTAAAGGTCTATCCATCATACGTGCTTTTAATGTTGATTCGTCAGATGGTTTCCCTTCTCTTTTAATGTATCCTCCAGGAATTCTACCTACAGCATACATTTTTTCTTGAAATTCACATGAAAGTGGGAAGAAATCAACTCCTTCTCTAGGTGTGTCTGATCCTACTACTGTAACTAAAACCATAGAATCTCCAGCTTTTATAGTTACAGCTCCTCCGGCTTGTTTAGCCATTTTACCTGTTTCTATTTCAAATGAATTATAATTTGAACTATACTTATAATTTTTTACCATTTTCTCTCCTATTGATAGCACCTGCTATCATATTTTATACTTCTTTTTTTTGTACAGATATATAATATCATAAAATAAGAAAAAATGGGAATAAATATAAAAAAAACTACTTTACCGTAGTAAAGCAGTTAAAAAATTATCTTCTGATTTGTAATTTTTCAATTAAAGAACGATATCTTTCTATATCTTTCTTTTCTAAATAGTTTAATAATCCTTTTCTTTGACCAATTAACATAAATAACCCTCTTCTTGAAGCATGGTCTTTAGGATTATTTTTTAAATGTTCTGTAAGCTCTTTAATTCTGTGTGAAAAAATAGCTACTTGAACTTCTGGAGAACCAGTGTCTCCTTCTTTTCTTCCAAATTCCTTAATAATTTCTAATTTTTTTTCATTCGAAATCATATTTCCTCCTCTACGTTTTATTCACTATGACCGAGTTTAGAACGGAGTTACCATAAACCAAGCCAAAGTACTTCAATAGTATATCATATAAATATTATTATGTAAACTATTTTAAATTATTATCTTCATACATTCCATAAGCCTGAGATATATCTTGCACAAAAACTATCCCGTTTCCAGGCTCATCTATATGCATATCTTTATTTATAGTTTCTACAATTTCTAGTGATTTTTCTGAATTTACAATCATCATAACAACTTCTTTTTCTGGCTCAATTTCCATATTAAATATTTTTAATGTTTCTTTTGTACCAGAACCTCTTGCATTTAATATTGTTGCTCCTATTGCACCTGCTTTATTTGCTGAATCTACAACATCTTCAGCTTTTCCTTTATCAATAATTGTTGTAATTAACTTATACATAGGTTTATCAACTCCTTCATTAAGTTTATTGTATTTAACATATGCCCCTTGAATTTGACTTACTGATGTTGTAAATACAATTCCAGTATTTGGTTTATCAAATTTAAATTTTTCAATCAGGGCTGGCATTACTTTTTTAGATTCTTCTTTCTCTAAAACTGTAATTACCATTTCCTTATCCTCATCAAAAATTGATAAAAAATTTAATACCTTATTTTTTACAGTTCCATGACAAAGATATATTGTTCCACCTTTAGCTCCATGTTGCTTAGCCAAACTTAATACTTTAGATGCTTTTCCTTTATTTATGATTACATACATAATTTCATAACTTTTAGCTTGCATTAGAAATCTCCTTTATATCTTGTCTTTTATTTGTATTTAACTTCATCTTAAATATTATTCCTAATATTTGCAAAGCAATTATAGGTGTCATCGCAACTAATGCGATCATACCAAATCCATCTATCAATAAATTGGCAGTTGTAGTTATATTTGCTGCTCCTTGAATAAATCCAAGGATAAACGTCGCCGTGATTGGACCTGTTGCAACTCCACCGGCATCAAATGCAATTCCAACAAATAGTTGCGGAGTATAAAATGATAATATAAAGCATAGTATATATCCAGGAAGTAAAATATGCCATAATTTCAACTCAGGTATTATTATTCTTAGTGAAGACAAAGAAATCGCTAGTCCTACACCTAAAGCTAAAGAAATAGATAAAGCTGATTTCTTTACATAACCACTTGTAACATCTTCAATTTGTCTTGTTAATACATATACAGCAGGTTCTGCTAAAATAGTAACTACTCCTATAATAAACGATATTATAATCAGCCAAATACTTTTATCTAAACTAGCTAATCCTTCACCTATTAATCCTCCAACCTCTATAAAAACACCATTAACAGAAGTCAAAAATACTAATAGACCAATAAATGCAAAACCAAAACCTGTCAATATTTTTCTATTTTCTCTTTTATTAAGTTTAAAAACAAATATTTGCATTACAATATATATTAATAAAAGTGGAGATAAAGATTTTACAGTTTCAGATAATTGACTTGGAAATATATAAATAAATGGACCTAAAACAGATTCCGATTTAAGTTTTTCAATTGTTAAACTATCCGATACAATATTACTTTTTGTAAATAAATCTAGTAATAATACTCCTATTATTGCTCCTGATGAAGCTAGTGCAATCAATCCAAATGAGTCAGCTTCACCAGCTATGCTGTCTTTCTTTGATTTTGAGACACCTGTTGATAAAGAAAGTATAAATGGCACAGCTAAAACACCGGTAGTTGCGCCTGAAGCATCAAATGATATTCCCAAAAATTCTTCTGATGTAAATAGTGCCAAGCAAAATATAATCGAATATATTACGATAAGTATATTTCTAAGTGATAAATTAAAGAAGACCCTAATAAATCCTACTGAAATCATAAAAGCTAGTCCAATTGATACTACAATAAATAATGTTGTAGCAGAAATAGCTCCAGAAGTTACAGATTCCACTTGTGAACCTAGTACAAGCAATCCAGGTTCAGCTATTGATATGAAAAAACCTAAAACTAATCCAACTAAAACAACAAAATATATATTGTTTTTTCTGGCAACAGTAGAACCAATTTTCGATCCAAATGGTGTAACTCCAATCTCAACTCCAATTAAAAATAATGTTAGTCCAATTATTATTAGAAGTGTTCCTATTAGAAATCTTTTCATTATTATATCGCCAAGAGGAATTAAAGTAAAATTAACTATTACAACTATAAAAGCAATTGGTAGTACCGTCATAGATATTTCTTTCAATTTTTGAAATAATAAATTCAATATATACCTCCTTTATATCTTTATATATTAGCTTTCATTATAGCAAATAAAAACATTTAAATATAATCTAACGCAAATAAGCTATATGTAAATATCTAGAATTGTTAAATATATGTAAACATATTATTTAATTTCATTTTTAAATTTTAATGCGTATTTGTAATCATTATCCATACATTTTATTAATTCTTCTTTTGTATTAAATTTAATTTGATCTCTCATCCTTAAAATAAATTCGATTTCTAATTTATCGCCATAAATTCTTTTGTTAAAATCCAGTATATATACTTCGATTTTTATATCTTGATTATCTGTTACAGTTGGATTTGTTCCTATTGAGGTTAATGAAACATATTTTTTCCCATTATGATAGGCATATGTTAAATACACTCCTTCTTTAGGAATAATATAATTAAAGTCTAGAGATATATTTGCCGTTGGATACCCTAACTCTGCAGAACCAATCTTAAATCCATGAATAACAGTGCCAGAGATTTTATAATTTGTTGTAATTAAATGTTTAACTCTTTCAACTTCACCATTATTTATGTATTCTCTAATTAAAGTTGATGATATTTTCTCACAATTTTCCATTACATAATCAACTATCTCTACACCAATTCTTCCTTCATTTTTATATTTTAATAATAAATTGGTATTTGCAATATCTTTTTTTCCAAATGTATAATCCGGACCACAAACTAATGTATTAACATTAAGCTTATTTTTTATAAAACCAAAAATAAATTCTTCACTGTCTAATTTTGCAAATTCTAATGTAAAATTTACTAAATAAATAATATCGATTCCTAAATTTTCTAAAATTTTAATTTTGTCATTTAATGATGTAATATAATATTTAGGAAAAGATGGAAAAATCTCATTAGTATGTTGTTTAAAAATTAGAACAGAAGATTTTACATTTTTATTTTTAGAAATTTCTATAACTTTACTTATGATATCTCTATGTCCTAAATGTAATCCGTCAAAATTTCCAAGACCGATAACTGATTCTTGAAATATATTATTTTTATTATTGTCTAAATCAATAATTATTGACATAATACCTTCTCCATTTTTAATACATTTTTTTCAACTTTTCCAATTCCAATAAATTCGTCATTTATAATTATAACTATATCTTCATTTTGATTGAAATTACCATTATATTTTACAGTATTTAAATTTATTCGTTGTCCATTGATTAATCTAAATTTTATATCCTCTAAAATATTTATTTTATCTAAATTATATAAACTTTTTTCAGTAGGAATGATACTATCCAATATTTTATCTATATTAATCTCATTAATTTTAGATATATCAATGGAGTCTTTAATTTCAAACTTCCCAACTCTATTTCTGATTAAATCAGTCATATGCGCATAAGTATTTAATCTCAATCCAATATCATTAATTAATGATCTTATATAAGTTCCTTTAGAACATGCAACCTTTATCTTCGCATATTTACCAGATAATTCAAGAAGTTTTATATCATATATTTCTACATTTCTCTTTTTTATTTCTACGTCTTTTCCTTCTCTAGCATATTCATATAATTTCTTACCATTAACTTTTATTGCAGAATATATAGGTGGAGACTGTTCAATTTTCCCCTTAAAACTACTTAAAACATTAACTATTGTATTTGCTTCAAATGTTACATTTTCAGATAAATTTGTTATTTCTCCTTCAGAATCATACGTAGTTGTAGCTTCTCCAAATTTTAATGTTGCAATGTATGATTTCCCTTGTTGCATTATATAATCGCTTACTCTTGTTGCATTTCCAATGCAAATAGGTAGGACACCTGTAGCCATTGGATCTAATGTACCAGTATGCCCTATTCTTTTTGTATTTAGCTTTTTTCTTAAAATAGCAACAACATCATGAGATGTCATTCCCTTAGCTTTATTAACGACTAAGATCCCCATCTTCATAAAGTTTCTCCAATCTTTTTACAACTTTATCAAATACTTCATCTAGTGTTCCTTCGTGATTTGCTCCAGAGGCTCTAATATGTCCTCCTCCTCCAAATTCAACGGCGATTTTAGAAACATCAATAAATTCTTGAGATCTAAAGCTAATTTTTTGCTTATTTATTTCATCTTCTTGTACTATTGCAGAAACCTCAATACCATCTATAGTTCTTAGTAATGATACAATTCCTGAAGTTTTATCAAAATCCAAATTATATTTTTTTACTAAATCCTTTGTAATCATTGCAACTATAATTTTATCACCAATTCTAGTTGCATTTTTTATTACATCAGCCTGGAATAATAATAAATTTGTATCTAATTTATCATATAAATTATCATGTATTAATTTTTTATTGGCATTTATATCTAAAAGAGCTGCAGCAGCCCTTAAAGTTGTAGATGTAGATGATTCGTATACAAATCTAAATGTATCTGTTAAAATACCTAAATATAAATATGTTGCAGCATCTTCAGGCATTATAACATCATAATCAATACATAATTCTGTTACAATTTCACAAGCCGAGCTTGCTTCTAAAACAATATTTACATCTGCAAAATGTGTATTAGTTATATGATGATCGATATTTGCAGTATTTTTAGCTAATTCAAAATATTTTATACTTTCACCTATTCTTTCAATATCTCCACTATCTATAGCTATAAATAAGTCGATAGAATCATTAAATTCATCATTATAATATAAATCATCTCTGTATATAAACTCTAGATTAGTTGGAAAATCATCATTTTTAACTATTTTTACATTTTTACCTAAATTTTGTAATGCAAGAGCTAATCCAAATGATGAACCAATAGAGTCACCATCTGGATTGATATGCCCTGAAATCAAGATATTATGAGATTGTTGAACAAGCTTAAAAAAATTATTCTTCACGTTCATTTTGTGCCTCTGTATCTTTTTTAATTACTTCACTTATTAATTTTTCAATCCTCATTGCTTCTTCAATATTATCATCCAATACAATTTTTAATTGAGGAATATGTCTCAAATTCATTCTTTTGCCTAATTCTCGTTTAATATATCCAATTGAATTTTGTAATCCATCAATTGTATCATTTTTCTCTTCATCACTACCTAAGACTGAAATAAAGATTTTTGCAGATTGTAAATCATCAGTTAATTCTATATCTGTAATAGATGTTATTGGTGCAATTCTAGGATCTTTAATATCATTACTAATCATCACAGATATCTCTTTTTTTAATTCTGATTCGATTCTTTTGATTCTTTTCTTATCCATTATTACTCCTATCTTTTAACTTCTTTATCAATAAACGCTTCTAAAGTATCTCCTGATTTTACATCATTATAATTTTGAATTCCTAAACCACCTTCATAACCTTGGTTTAGTTCTTTTACATCATCTTTAAAACGTTTCAATGAAGATATTTCACCTTCGTGAATAACAACATCATTTCTTAACAATCTAATTTTAGCATTTCTTTGCATTTGTCCATTTGTTACATAGATACCAGCGATATTACCTACTCCAGGAACCTTAAATACTTCTCTTACCTCTGCAGTACCGATAACTTGTTCTACAAATTTAGGAGCAAGCATACCTGTTATAGCTTTTTTAATATCTTCAATTGCTTCATATATAACTCTATATGTTCTAATTTCAATATCTTGAGTTTCAGCTTGAGATTTAGCACCTTGATTTGGTCTAACATTAAAACCAATAATAATTGCATCAGATGCTGAAGCTAGCATAACATCAGATTCATTTATACCACCTACTGCCCCGTGAATTACATTTACTTTAACTTCTTCATTTGAAAGTTTCATTAAAGAAGTACTTACAGCTTCAATAGTACCTTTTACATCTGTTTTAACAATTATGTTAAGATCCTTCATTTCTCCATCAGAAATTTTATTAAATAATTGATCTAAGTTAACTTTTGATGTTCTCTTAATAAATTCATCTTTTTCTTTTTGTGCAGCCCTATCAGCAAATTTCTTACCTAGTTTTTCATCAGCTATTGCATAAATCTTGTCTCCAGCTTCTGGTACATCTGATAAACCTAAAATTAATACAGCTGTTGAAGGTTTAGCTTTTTTAACTTCTTTTTGATTATTATCAAACATTGCTCTAACTTTACCACTTGAATGTCCTGAAACAACAAAGTCACCTTTATTTAATGTACCTTTATTTATAAGTACAGTTGCAACAGGTCCTCTACCTTTGTCTAATTGAGCCTCAATAACAATACCCACTGCAGGTCTATTTGGATTAGCTTTTAATTCTTCAAGTTCAGCAACCATTAAAATCATTTCTAATAGCTCATCTATACCTTCACCTGTATGTGCTGATACAGGAATCATAATTGTTTTTCCACCCCAATCTTCAGGTGTTAAACCTTGTTCTGCTAATTCTGATTTTACTTTATCCGGATTAGCTTCATATTTATCCATTTTATTTATAGCAACGATTATAGGAACTCCTGCAGCTTTAGCATGGTTTATAGCTTCAATTGTTTGAGGCATAACTCCATCATCAGCAGCAACAACTAAAATAGCTATATCTGTAGCATTTGCACCTCTTAATCTCATTTGTGTAAATGCTTCGTGTCCTGGAGTATCTAAAAATACAATTTTCTTACCATCAACATAAATTGAAGATGCACCTATATGTTGTGTAATACCACCAGCTTCAGTACTTGTAACTCTAGAATGTCTCATTTTATCCAATAAAGATGTCTTACCGTGGTCAACGTGTCCCATAACTGTAACTACTGGTGCTCTTAATTCTAAATCTTCCTCTTTATCTTCAAAGTCAATGCTTGAAATATCATTAGCATCATCTTCATCTGAAAAAGCTTTTTCTTCAACTTCAATATTAAATATCATACCAATTTCCATTGCTTTTTCAATTTCAATTTCTTGGTTCATATTTGACATTATCCCCATTTTCATAAGTTCAGTAATAATTGATGTTACTGGTTTATTTAATTTTTCAGCAAATTCTTTAATTGTAATCCCCTCTTCAATGTAAACAATTTTTGAATCAGGTTGTTCAGCTTTAGTTTCTTCTTTTACTTCAATTTGAGGTTTCTTTTCTTTTTTTTGTTTCTTTTTCTTTTTTCTATCTACTTCTTCATATTCATCATTATATTCTTCGTAATCTTTAATTTCTTCTTTTTCAACTATTTCTTTTTTCTTTTTATTTTTATTATTTTTTTCCTCTTCAATTTCTACAAAATATTCTTGAATTAGCTCAAGATTTTCACCTTCTAATACAGACATATGACTTGATACTTCAAGTCCAAATTCTTCGTCTAATATTTTTATTAACTCTTTACTTGATAATTTTAAGTCTTTTGCTAATTCATATACTCTTATTTTTGACATAAATTACACCTTTCTACATAGATTCTAACTCCTTGTAAATTTCAGCATTTACATTAGTTTTAAGGTGGCGATTCAATATTTTTTTTGAAATAGCACTATCTATACAATTTTTATTTTTACAAATATACGCCCCTCTACCATTAAGTTTTCCGCTATGATCTATACTAATATTCCCTTCTTTATCTTTTACAATTCTGATTAATTCATCTTTAGTTTTTTGCTCTTTGCAAACTATACATTTTCTTAATCTTAAATTTTGTTTATTCATTTATTTCATCCAAAACAATTTCTTCTTGAATATCTTCATTTTCTAAAATATTTTCATTTAAGTCAGATATTTCATTGTCTGAATTTTCTTTTTCTGATAATTTTAATTCTTCAAGTTCCTTAAGTACTTCATCTTTTTTACTTTCAGGCTTAATATCTATTTTCCAATTTGTTAATTTAGCTGCTAATCTAACGTTTTGTCCCTCTTTACCAATAGCTAATGACAATTGGCTATCTGGAACAAATGCAACTGCTTCTTTTTTATCAGAATCAATATAAACATCTACAACTTCAGCAGGAGATAATGCATTTGAAATATATACTTTCATATCTTTACTCCATACTACAATATCTATTTTTTCACCATTTATTTCTTCAACTATAGAATTAACTCTAGCCCCTTTCATACCTACACATGCACCAACAGGATCAATAGAGCTATCTTCCGCATAGACTGCTATTTTAGTTCTATATCCTGCTTCTCTTGAGATTGACATAATTTCAACTGTTCCTTGACTAATTTCAGGTACTTCTATTTCAAATAGTTTCGCAACAAACTCAGGTGCTTTTCTTGATAGAATAATTTGAGCTCCTTTACTTGTTTCCTTTACTTCTTTTACATATAGCTTAACTCTGTCTCCTGGTTTAAATGTTTCACCTTCAACTTGTTCCTTTTCTGGTATATATCCTTCTGATTTTCCTAAGTCTACATATATATTTTTATAATCAACTCTTTGTATCATACCATTGATTATATCTTTCTCTTTATCAATATAACTTTCATAGATAACTTTTCTTTCAGCATCTCTAATATATTGAATTACAATATTTCTTGCTTTTTGTGCTGCTACTCTTGCAAAATTTTTAGGAGTAACTTTTATTTTAATTTCTTTACCAACTTTTGCTCTTTTATTATGTTCTAATGCTTCATCTAAAGTAATTTGATTGTTAGGGTCTGTTACTTCTTCTACAACTTCTTTAACAGCAAGTACTTTAGTATCGCCAGTTTCTTCATTTATACTAATTTCTACATTTGTGCTATCAAAATTTTCTTCAAAACTTTTTTCTAAAGCTTTTTCAACTGCAGTAATTATTTCTTCTTTTTTTATACCCTTTTCTTTTTCAATTTCATCTAAAGCTTTTATAAATTCTTTATTCATGATATCCTCTAAAACTCTAGCCAAATTTTAATTAGGCTTATATCCTTTCTATTTAATACTACTTCTCCAATATTTTCACTTAATAATTTAATTTCATCAGAATTATATTCTTTTAATTCTCCAATATAATCTTTCAAACCATTTACTTTTTTATATAAGTGAACTTCAATTATTTCTCCAACATTTCTTCTTAAATCATCATCTGTTTTTAATGGTCTATTTAAATCAGGAGATGACACCTCAAGATAATAATGTACATCAATAGGATCTATTTCATCTAATTTAACATCCAAATAACGAGATACTTTTTCACAATCATCTATATCTATTCCATTTTCACTATAGATATAAAAGCTTAAATAATTCTCATAATTTTCTTTAATAAATTCAATGTCAACTAGTTCATATCCCATATCAATAATGCTTGGTTCAAATTCAAGTTTTAATTTTTCAATTAAATTTTTTGACATTCTCGCTCCTTTTAATGAATAAAGAGTGGACCTTGTATGTCCACTCTTTAGTAACGTTCTATCTGCATATATTATAGCATTTACACATAATTAAGTCAAATTTAGAAACTAAAAAAATCAATCTGATTAGTATCTTGCATTCCATAAAATATATCTGCATTTTCTAATGTTTCAATAGCCGTTTTATTAATTTTTGTTCTTTTAATAAAATCTTCTTTAGATATAAATTCACCATTATCTCTTGCTTCAGCAATTCTAAGAGCCATAGATTCAGAGATATTTTCCATAGCCATAAGAGGTGGTAAAATTGTATTATCATCTATTACTTCGAATTCTACAGGATGTGATTTGTATAAATCAACTTTTTCCATTTTAATATCTCTGGCATACATTTCTTCAGCAAGTTCATAACAATAAAATTCATTATTTATATCTAAATCACCTTCCGATTTTAAGGATGTAATGAACGAAGTCATGTAATCCAATCCTCTAGATATATGAGTATATTTGAAATCTGAAATTGCATTTGTAAAGTATACAGCATAAAAATATGCTGGATGATGCACTTTAAAATATGCAATTCTAAAGCTCATCATAACATATGCAACAGCATGTGCCTTTGGAAACATATATTGAATTTTTTGGCATGATTCAATATACCAATCAGGTACATTACATTTTTTCATGTCAACTATCTGTTCATCAGATACACCTTTGCCTTTTCTAACTTTTTCCATTATATCAAATGATAGCTTCTTATCTAATCCCTTTTCAATCAAATAATTCATGATGTCATCACGAGTACAAATAGCACTTCTTAAATTACATATTCCCTGTCTAATAAGTTCTTGTGCATTTCCAAGCCATACATCTGTTCCATGTGAAAGTCCAGAGATACGGATTAATTCTTCAAATGTTGTAGGTCTTGTATCTGCAAGCATTCCTCTAACAAAATTAGTACCGAATTCAGGAATTCCAAGTGATCCATCTTTTATATTTGTATATTCGTGTTTTATATTTAGTTTTTCCGTTGAACTAAATATACTCATAGTATCTTTATCATCCAAAGGTACTTCAACAGCATTTACTCCACTTTTATCAGATAGTAATCTTATTATTGTGGGTGCGTTATGTCCCAATAAATCTAGTTTCAATAGATTTTTATCGATAGCATGATAATCAAAATGAGTCGTAATTATCCCAGTTTCCTTCTTATCGGCTGGATATTGTACAGGTGTAAAATCTTCTATATCTTTATTATCCGGAACAATTATAAGTCCACCAGCGTGCTGGCCTGTTGTACGTTTCACTCCAGTAATATATCTTTTTACTCTGTTAATATTTGCGTTATCTAATTGAATTTTTTCATCATCCGGATAAAATTCTTTATATTTTCTAGCCATACCGTATGCAGTTTTTTCAGCAATTGTACCTAGTGTACCAGCTCTAAATACTTTTCCTGGTCCAAAAAACTTTTCAGTATATTTATGAATTTTTGATTGATATACAGAAGCAAAATTTAAGTCGATATCTGGTTCTTTATCCCCTTCAAATCCTAAAAAAACTTCAAAAGGTATATCAAATCCTTCTTTTCTCATTTCACTTCCACATTTTGGACAAATTTTATCCGGTAAATCTACACCACATGAATATTTATCGTCTTCATTAAATTCAACATGCTTACAATTTTCACATATATAATGGGCAGGAAGCGGATTTACTTCGGTTATATCAGCCATTGTAGCTGCAAAACTAGAGCCAACACTCCCTCTTGAACCTACTAAATATCCCTGCCTATTAGATTCCCTAACCAATTCTTGAGCGATTACATATAAAGATGCATAACCATTTCCAATAATTGAATTTAATTCCCTATTTAATCTGCTTTCAACTAATTCTGGCAAATCATCTCCATAAATACTTCTAGCTTTTTCAAACGACTCAGTTTGTAGTCTTTCAACTGCTTTTTCAATATTTGGTGGAAATGTACCATCTGCAATAGGTGAAATGTTTTCAATCATATCATTTAATTTGTAAGAATTTTTAACTACAACATCATAAGCTTTTTCATCACCTAAATACGAAAATTCATTTAACATTTCCTGTGTATTTTTTAAATAAAACGCTCCCGAATTGTCTTGACTTCTCTTTCTCGGATAATTTTTTAATACATTTCTAAATGGATAATCTTTTTTATCTATATAATAAACATCTCCCATGGCAACAGCAGGAATATTTAATTTTTCTGCAATATCAATTAATTTAGTATTAATTTGTTTTAAATGTTCTTCACTTCTTATATATCCTCTTTTAATTAAATAATAACTAAAATCTAAGGGAATTAATGATATAAAATTAAAGAACTTAGCTTCATTTATTAAAATATCTTCATCATAATTTAATGAAATCAAATTAAATAATCTGCTCTTGTAATTTCCAGTTCCTATCAATATACCTTCTCTAAGTTCTTCAAGTACATTTAGTGGTATACTTGGATCCCTATGATAATATTCTAGATTTGATTTTGAAACTATAATATATAAATTTTTTAATCCAACTTTATTTTGAACGTACAATAGACCTTGATATTCCTTATGTTGTGCTACATTATATTCAACATCCATTTTATTTATATTATTATCAAATTTTACACCTAATTCATCAAGTTTTTTTAACATTTTTATAAAAACTTCTGCAGTAGCTCTAGCATCATCACTAGCTCTATGGTGATTTAATAAATTAACTTGATAATGTTTAGTTAAAGTATCAAGTTTATGATTTTTAAAATCAGGGTTTAAGGCTCTAGATATATACATAGTATCTGCATAAATTGGCTTAAATTCAAGATTCATTTCACTTGTTTTAGCTAATATAAACTCAACGTCAAATTCAGCGTTATGTGCTACTAAAATTGTGTCTTTTGTAAATTCTAAAAATTTTGGAAGTACTATATCAATTGTATCAGCATTTACAACCATATCATTTGTAATACCTGTAAGCTCAGTAGTAAAATCACTTAATGGCTCTTTAGGATTTACAAATTCCTCAAAAACTTCTATAATTTCACCATTTCTGATTTTCACGGCACCAAATTCAATTATTTTATCTGTAAAATTAGATAAACCTGTTGTTTCCAAATCAAATACAACATAGTCTTTATTATCAATAGGTAAATTATAATAATTTCTCAATATTGTCATTTCTGAATCAATAAAATTAGTCTGTAATCCTAAGTTAAGTTTTATTCCACTTGATTTAGCCACCTTATAAATTTCTGGATAAGCTTGCACATTAAATAAATCGGAAACACCTACATTTTGATGTCCCCAAGTTTTTAGAGTCTTAAATAGAGATGAAATCTCAACAACTGATTCGGAATTAGTATATTTAGTATGAATGTTAAATTCAATTCTCTTTTCTTGAGATAAATCTTGTCTAACAGGTAATATTGTTTGCTCAATACTTGTAACATTTAGTATCGATGATTTTTCCCATTCATCATACGCATATATTCCAGATATAATAACATCTAAACCATTTTTAAAATTTTCTAAAAAGTCATCAATTTTATCACTTCTAACAAAAATCTTACACGAAATAGCATAATATCCATTATCTAAAGAAAATTTAACAAAACATCCGGATTTAACCGCTCTACTTTCGAGATCATAAACTTTACCTTTTACTTTAACTTTATTTGTGTCATTAACTAAATCTTCTAATTCAGTAAAATTTGCAGGTACACTTTTTGTAAAACCATAAGAAAACATATCCCCTTTTTCTGAAGCTTTTTTAACTGCTTCCTTCTCTTGCTTCTTATCCTCTTTTTCTTTAGCTTTTTTTATTTGTGATAGTATTTCCTGTTCTTTCTTTTTTGCAATTTTTTCTATTGCCTCTTTATTATCAATACTATTTTCTAGAAATTCTACTTCAATATCTAATTTAGATACTTTTTCTTTAAATCTAATAAATATATCTTTGCCTTCATAAAACTGTTTTTGATTCATGTGTAATAAATAAATCTTGAATTTCGGATCATTATATTCATACTTTAATGATGGAAAAACTTGTGAAAAATAGTCAAATATCTCCTTTAATGTAAATATTGTAATTTCAATATTTACACCATAATTATCTAATACATTATTAAAATATGTCTTAATATCATCCAAATCAACATCATCTTTAGAAAGTAATTTTATATTAAGTTCATTTTCAATTTTAAAAAACGAAACTTCATCTAAAAAAAGTCTCGTTTTATTGTTTTTATTATATTCATCTAAAAATTCGATAAATTGCATTATTACACCCTTCTAGAATAGTGAGATTACATCTTTAATTGTAACTAATAAAATTAGTCCAAGTAAAAATATAAATCCTACGATAGTAATTCTTTCTTCAAATTTTCTGTTTATCGGTTTACCAAGTACCATTTCACAAATAATAAATAGTAATTTTGAACCATCAAGTGCTGGTATTGGCAATAAATTAAAGAAACCTAAATTAATTGAAATCATTGCAGAAAACATTAAAAATGCTTTAAAACCATGATTTACAACTGTTCCAACTTGTTTTATAACACCAACTGGTCCGGATAATTGATTTAAACCTAAAGCACCAGATACTAACCCTCTCAATCCATTCCAAATTTCTCCCATCATATAAAATGTCATATAGAATGAATATTTTAAATTACTTAAAATGCTACTTTCTAATAATGGTGAAATTCCTATTACTTTTTGTCCATTTTGCACACTAGGTTTTAAGTTGACAGAAATTTCTTTTCCATCTCTTTCTAATAAGATATTAAAATTTTCTTTTGAAGATCTTAATTCTGAAATCAATTCAAGAAAAATATGTATATTTTTATCATTAACTTTTAAGATCTTATCACCCTGTTTAATTTCTGCTATTTGTGCTGGAGAATTATTTGCAACTGTACTAATAGTTGTTGTTGGAGTCCCATTTACTGCATTAATACCAAAAAATACAATTACTGCAAACAGAAGGTTGATTCCTGGTCCTGCTAAAATTGTAATGAATTTTTTCCATGGTTTAGAATTATTATAACTTCTTTCATCATCTGAATCACTTTCTTCACCTTCCATCATAACATATCCACCAATTGGTAAAGCTCTTAATGAATAAAGCGTTTCTACACCTTTTTTACTATATATTGATGGTCCCATACCAATTGAAAATTCATTAACTTTTATGCCTGATAATTTTGCGCCTGTAAAATGTCCAAGTTCATGTATTGTGATTAAAAATAAAAACATTAATAATCCAATGATAATATTTATTGCTGTACTCATTATAACCTCAAATTAATAATCATTATGTATACTAAAGGTGCAACAAAAAGTAATGAATCAAATCTATCCATTATTCCACCATGTCCAATAAGTATACTTCCGTAGTCTTTAATATCTGCTTTTCTTTTTATGAATGATGCAAATAAATCTCCAATTTGTGAAATAATTGAAAATATTACAGCAAATCCATATAAAAATAAATCTTGGTTTAAATTAAATATATTTATAAAAATATAAGTAAATATTATTCCTCCTAAAATTCCACCTAAAGCACCCTCTATAGTTTTTTTAGGAGATAGTCTTTCAATTAACTTATGTTTACCAAATAATATACCTATAGCATATGCGAGTGTATCTGTAAATGATGGCAATGCATAGGCATAAAAAATCCATTTAGTATCTCTTAAATTTAATATTAGTATATAAGGAACTGTTATATATAAAATTATAAAGATATTTCCCAATATATCATTTACTCTACATTCACTCTTAAATATAATAAGTGATAATATAATTATATTTATAAAAATATATAAGCTTAAGGTAATTTTAACATCATATAATAAAGTTGATGAAACAAGTAAACTGTTAAATATGTATAATACCTTTTCTTGAATACCATATTCTAACTTTTTTAATGCTTTTGATAATTCATAAATAGCTATATTTGATAAAATAAGTATTCCAAATGTAAGAATTGGATTATTTAGATAAATCATTCCTAATATAACAAATATTAAAATGATACCTGTAATAATACGTTTTAATAAATTATTTTTCATTTAATCCACCAAACCTTCTATTTCTATTGATAAAATTAAGAATAGAACTTTTGAATTCTTCTTCGCCATAATCTGGCCAATATATTTTTGGAAAATCAAATTCTGAATATGCTATTTGATATAACATAAAATTAGATAAGCGTTTTTCTCCACCTGTTCTAATCAATAAGTCTGGATCAGGTATTTCTGAAGTATATAAATATTTAGATAAAGTAGTTTCATTAATATCATTTTGATTTAAATTTCCAGATTCTATTTCAGAAACTATATTTCTAATTCCGTAAGCAATTTCATCTCTTGAACCATAATTTAGTCCAATATTTACAGTTAAACCATTATTATCTTTTGTCTTATTTATAGCATATTCAACTGCTTTTCTACTTGAATACGGAAGTTTACTTATATCTCCCATTATAGTTAATCTTACATTATTTTGAATTAACCTATTTAGTTCATTTTTTATAAATGTATTTAATATCGAAAATAAAGTTGACACCTCTATTTGAGGTCTCTTCCAATTTTCAGTAGAAAAAGCGTATAGACTTAAATATTTAATTTCTAATTTTTTTGCAACTTCAATAATTTCAATAACTTTTTGCATTCCTGCACTATGTCCCTTACTTCTTTCAAAGCCTCTTTCTTGAGCCCATCTTCCATTACCATCCATTATTATTGCAATGTGATTTAATGAACTATTTTTTATTAATTCAATTAAATTTCTATCATCCATACGCTTCCTACCTATTAAATTATATTGTTAATAATTCTTTTTCTTTTTCTTTAGTAACTTCATCTATTTTCTTTACAAACTCATCAACTAAATCTTGAACGTCTTTTTCTAAAACTTTTTTATCATCTTCAGAAATTTCTTTATCTTTTTCAGCTTTTTTGATATCATCAATCATTTCACGTCTATAGTTTCTAATTCCAATTTTAGATTGTTCACCTTTAGCCTTAACTTCTTTAACAAGATCTTTACGAGTTGATTCATTTAATTCTGGGAAAGGCAATCTTATAACTTTACCATCATTTGAAGGTGTAATACCTAATTCGGATGCTAAAATTGCTCTTTCAATATTTTTTAATTGAGATGCATCCCATGGCTGTATAACTAATAATCTTGCTTCAGGAACTGTAATAGTAGCAGCATTTTTAATAGGTGTTTCTGTTCCATAGTAATCAAAATGAATATTTTCTACTAATGACGGGTTAGCTCTACCAGCTCTAACAGAATTTAAATTATCTTTATATCCTTTTAAATGTTGTTCTAAATGTTTTCTTCCATCTTTAATTAAATTATTTATCATTGTCTCCTCCAACAATAGTACCAATTCTTTCGCCTTTTACGACTTTTACTAAATTTTCAGGATTATCAATACCAAAAACAACTAAAGGCATGTTGTTATCTCTACAAAGTGATGTTGCAGAGGCATCCATAACTCCTAAATTCTTAGTTAATATTTCTTTATATGATAATTCATCATATTTTACTGCATCATCAAATTTATTTGGATCTTTATCATATATTGCATCTGTACCTGTCTTACCAATTAATATTGCATCAGCCCCAATTTCCAAAGCTCTTAATGCTGATGTAGTATCAGTTGAAAAATATGGATGACCTGTACCTGCAGCAAATATAACTACTCTTCCTTTTTCTAGATGTCTGATGGCCCTTCTTACTATAAATGGCTCTGCAACTTCATTCATTTGGATAGCAGTTTGAACCCTTGTTTCTAAATTAATCTTTTCTAAGGCAGCTTGTACTCTCAACGCATTCATAACTGTTCCTAACATACCGATGTTATCAGATACAGTTCTATCCATATCGTCTTGATTTCTTCCTCTCCAGAAATTTCCACCACCTACTACAATACCAATTTCAACATTTAAATCATGTACTTCTTTTATAGTTTTAGCTATATTGTTAATTGCATTATCATCCATTCCAAAGCCTTTGCCACCTGCTAGTGCTTCGCCACTTAATTTGATAAGAACTCTTTTATTAATATACATATTGTATCTCCATAAATTTATATACAGTAAAAGAGAACATAAAATGTTCTCTTCTTAGTAATCGTGAATATATTATTCGCCTCTCATTTGACTTGCAACTTCTTCAGCAAAGTTTTCTTCTTTCTTTTCGATACCTTCACCTACTTTAAATCTTGCATATTCAACAACTTCTAAAGAACCATTTAATTCTTTTGCTTTATCATTAATTGCTTCTTCTACAGTTTTATCTGCATCTAATACGTATGCTTGGCTATATAAAGCATATTGAGCATCAATTTGTGTATTATCTTCAAAGAATTTTGAAATTTTACCAGGAACAATTCTATCTAAAATTTGTTCTGGTTTTCCTTCTGCTAATAATTCTTGTTTAATTAATTCTGTTTCTTGAGCTAAAACTTCATCTGTGATTTGAGCTCTTGAACCGTATTTAGGAATGTGTCTTAATGGTTTTCCTAATCTTTCATTTTCTTCATTTTGAACTTCTAAAGCACCTTTTAATGCTGCTAATTCTTTTTCAACAAATTCTGGTGATAATTCTTTATATGAAATGTATTCTGGACTCATAGCAGAAATATGCATTGTAACATTTTGTAATAATTGTTTTGCACCTTCCAAAGTTTTTTCGCTATCAGCTTTAGCCTTTAATACTACACCATTTGTATTATTAAAGTGAACATAACCAACAATTTCTTCATTTTCTTCTGCTACTAAAGTAGAAAGTCTTCTAACAACGATATTTTCACCAATATTTGCAATTTGTGCATTCATATATTCTTTGAAATTTTGACCTTCAAATGTTGTTTCATTTAATTCTTCAACTGTTTTAATATTGTTATCAAATACGTGCTTTACAATCTTATCAGCTAAAACTAAAAAATTTTCATTTTTAGCAACAAAGTCTGTTTGAGTGTTAATTTCTATTAAAGTACCTTTTTTATTATCATCTGATACTAATAATTTAATAACACCTTCAGCTGCAACTTTACCAGCTTTTTTTACAGCTTTAGCAGCACCTTTTTCTCTTAATAAATCAACAGCTTTATCCATGTCTCCATTTGTTTCTTGTAAAGCTTGTTTACAGTCCATCATACCTGCACCAGTTAGTTCTCTTAGTTCTTTAACCATTTTTGCAGTAATTTCCATATTTCCTCCTATATATTTATAGGAAGTAGCGGTACTACTTCCTATTAATTTTGCATATTTTATTATTATAATTATTCTGCTGAATCTTCTTCTACTTCTTCTGTTTCTTCAACAACTTCTACTTCTTCAGAAACAAAACTTTCTTCTGAAGCATCATCTGATTCACCTTGTCTACCTTCGATAATAGCATCTGCCATAGCTGCAGTAATTAATTTAACTGATCTAATTGCATCGTCATTACCTGGAATTGGGTAATCTACATCATCTGGATCACAGTTTGTATCAATGATACCAACGATTGGAATACCTAATTTTCTTGCTTCTTTTACAGCAATATTTTCATTTTTAGGATCAACTACAAACATTAAATCTGGAATACCAGGCATATCTTTAATACCACCTAGATATTTATTTAATTTTTCTAATTCTCTTTGTAAGTTTAATACTTCTTTTTTTGGTAATAAATCAAAAGTTCCATCTTCTGACATTCTTTCAATTTCTTCTAATCTTTTAATTGATTTTCTAATTGTATTATAGTTTGTTAACATACCACCTAACCATCTTTGTGATACGTAATATTGGCCTGCTCTTTTTGCTTCAAATTCTATAGCATCTTGAGCTTGTTTTTTTGTACCAACAAATAAGATGTTTCCACCTTCGCTAGCAACTTCTCTTATTACATCATAAGCCTCATCAACTTTTTTTAATGTTTTGTGTAAGTCAATGATATAAATTCCATTTCTTTCTGTAAATATAAATTTGCTCATTTTTGGGTTCCATCTTCTTGTTTGATGACCAAAATGAACACCAGCTTCTAATAAAGCTTTCATAGGTATAACTGACATTTTTTTCTCCTTGTGTTTTTATTTGCCTCCATTATTCTTCAATGCCAAACCTTACGGCACACGGGCATAAACAAATAATGTGTTTATTTGACTTAAAAAGTATATCATATAAAGCGTATTTTAGCAAGTTTTATATTCTTTCAATTTTTTCTTTTACAATTAATTTAACAAAATAAAAACTTACTATCAAAGATATAAATTCTGCTATTGGTAAAGATGTCCAAACAAGGGTTAAACTTATTTTAGAAAATATATATGCTAAAGGTAACGCTATTATCAATTGTCTCATAAGTGATAAATAAAAACTATATTTACCATTACCTAAACCTTGAAAGAAGTTTGAATTAACTATTGATAATGGTGCAAATAATACAGTAAACGACAAGATTCTTATTGCTATTGTTCCTAATTGTAAATATTCACTGTTATCACCGAATAGCATTAAAAGATTTTTTGTAAATAATTGGAAAACAATAAATCCTACTATTCCTAATATTAAAGAATAGTATTTAGCATATTTGTGTAAATTCAATATTCTTGACTTTAATTTTGCTCCATAATTAAATCCAATAAGTGGTAAAAACCCTTGATTCAAACCAAATATAGGCATAAATACAAATGATTGCAATTGTAAAAATACAACCATAACAGTCACTGAAATTTCATTAACTGAGGACAAAATCCAGTTCATACCCATTTGTAGTACCGCTGCGATTGATGTCATTAAAATTGCAGGCACTCCTACATGATAAATTGCAGAAATAGTATACTTATTAATATGAATATGTGAAAAATCAATACCTAGTTTTTCTCTATTTCTATAAATATATTGTGCCATAAACACAAATCCTACAAATTGTGAAAATACTGTTGAAATTGCAGCACCTTTTGTTCCCATTGCAGGTAATCCAAAGTATCCATGAATTAAAATTGGATCAAAAATCATGTTTATAATTGATGACATCATATGACTTATCATAGGTATAACCATACTACCTGTTGATTGCATTATTTTTTCACCAAGTACTTGATAAAATACAAAAATTGAAAAACCTGAAACAATTCCTAAATAATCTCTCCCCATGGATGCAACTTCTGGATCAGTAGTAAATATACCATAAAATGAATCTAAAAATATAAATCTAAATCCTATAAATAATAACCATGATAAAAATAATACAAAAGCTCCATTTACAGCACCATTTCCTACTTCTCTGTGATGTTCTTCTCCTAATTTTCTCGACATATATGAATTTACCCCAACACATGTCCCTACAGATATTGCAATCATAATCAATTGTATAGGAAAAGCCATAGCAACAGCTCTTAAAGCTTTTTCACTTATTTGAGCTACAAAAAATGAATCAACAACATTATAAATAGATTGAACTAACATAGAAAAAATCGCTGGCAAACTCATTTTTATCAATATTTTAAGTTCATTTTCTGTCCCCATATAATTTGTAATTACTTTATTTTCTTCACTCATAATTCCCCTTTTTAACATAAAAAAGATGAATCGTAAAATCCATCTTGAAAAATTATTTTTTTCTTTTACTGATCATTTTCATTATACCCTTAAATAGAGAAACATAATCAGTTGCACTTGTAAAAGTATTTGTAAATCTGCTTGCAGTATCTGCTGCAGCAATTCCAACAACTTCAACTGTATCAGATACATTTGTAGTTATATTTGAAACCTTATTTGTAACATTACTTACATCTGCTAATGTAGATGTAATGCTAGGTTTTATATCATTTACAACTTCATCTGTATTAACTAAAATACTATTAATATTACTTGTAATATTAGGTAAATTCTTTAATGTACTATCTAAACTTTCTTTATTATCTTCTAAAGTTTTATTTACTGTTCCAAGTAAATTAGCTAAAGACATAAATACTTTTGCTAAAAATAGCAATGCTACTGTTCCAGCAATAATAAGAACAAAAATCAATACATCATATAATGTGAAAGATATATTGATAGCATTATTTGCTAACATATTTCCTCCTTATTATTTTTCTTTTTTTGCTTTTTCTTCTACTTCTTTTGCTGTATCTTTAGTTTTCTTCGCAGCATCTTCTACCTTGTCTGCAACTTCTTTTTTCACTTCTTCAGCTTTTTCTTTACCTTCTTCAACTTTACCTTTTACAGCTTTTTTAACATCTTCTACTTTTTCTTCTACATCATCTGAAAAGCTTCTTAAATCTGTTAATTTTTCTTCACTAAATTTGCTTACTTTATCAACAGCTTTATTATAAGTTTTAGAAATTTCTTTTCCTAATTCTTGAGATTTATCCTTGATAGTTTGTCCCGCATCTTGTGCTGCGTTTTTTATATCTTCTCTAGTTTCTTTACCTGATTTAGGAGCGAATAATAATCCTGCTGCTGAACCCAATAAAGTTCCTACTGCTAAACCTAATCCCACTTTACCAGCAGTTTCTTTCTTCTTTTGTCTTTCTAGCTCTCTTTGTTTTGCTACGAAATAATCTTTTATTGACATAAATATCCTCCCTTTGTCCTAGTAATAAAATATATCCACAGATGACAAATAATTATACCTTCAATATGTGAAGGTGGGCTACCTGTCATCAATTTTTGTAGTCCATTTAAGGCGTTACATTCATTAATGAACTCCGGATGCCCTTATAGTTAGTGTAGGTTAATTATAAAATCAACTGTGGATATATATATTATAACAGAAAATATTAGTTTTGAAAAGTATAGTCTAATATGTTAATCTTTATATATAATATTTAAGGAGGAATAAATGAAAAAGAAGGTTAATATTTTTTCTAATTTATATAAAATTACAAATGAAATTAGAGAAATTGTTGAAGATGAATTAAGAGCAAATGATTTTATCGTTACAGAAGAATTTGATAAAAACGCTGATTTCAACATAGTAATTGGTGGAGATGGTACGTTTATAAAAGCTGTTCATGATTCTAATTTTTCTGAAATTCCTTTTATAGGTATAAATACTGGACACTTAGGTTTTTATAATGATGTACATCATAGCGAAGTAGCAGAAACAATTCAAAAGATTAAAAATAATGACTACTTTGTTCACAATCTTCGTTCAATAGACTGTAAGGTTTCAACAGATGATGATACATATGAATTTAAGAGCTTAAATGAATTAGTATTGAAGGCAAAATATACTTCAGTATTACACTTTAACTTATATGTTGATGATGTTATGTTAGAGTCATTTGCAGGAGATGGTGTAATGTTTTCCACCCCATCAGGATCTACAGCCTATAACCTATCAGCAGGCGGAGCAATTATGTATCAAAGCATAGATGCATTCCAAATTACTCCTTTAGCACCAATACGTTCAGCATTACATCGTTCACTTGATAAAAGTTTAGTTGTACCTAAAGATACAAAGATAAAATTAATAACAAGAAAAAGAGAAGATACTCAGTTTGCACTAGGTATTGATGGATTACATCAAGAAATAGAATCTATAAATTATATAGATATACAACTTTCAAAAAATACTATACAAAAAGTTGTGTTTGATAAAAATTGGTTCTGGAAAAATATTAAGGAAAAATTTATATAATTGAAGATATTATAGTTTTTAATATATTATAAAGAATAAAATTTAAAAATTGGAACAGAAATATTATTTTTTAATTTCTGTTCCAAATTTTTTTGTTCTTTATATACCGTTTTTGGAACATTTTTTTAATTTTTACATTTCTGTTCCAAGTTTCTTCATAAATTGCCATATAAACCATATATATCTATATTTATTTCAAATTTTCATTTATAAAATCAATAGTCTTTAATGCTATAGGTGCTGCTAATGTTCCACCCATTCCTTCTGTATTTTCAATCATAACAACAATTGCGTATTCCGGTTTTTCTTCATTAGTCATTCCTACATACCACGCATTATTTTTTTCTTTATTTATTTCAGCAGTACCTGTTTTACCAGTTAAATATTCACCATTATTTAATTGGTATCCATTATATTCACCAGTGGATTGCATGTACTTTCTTAATTTTAGAGCTATATCTTTTTCGATATTAGATGATAATACTTTTTGAGTAGTATACTCATCTTTTCCATCTCTCACAATCTTATTAACAATATATGGTTGATTTACTACACCATCATTAGCAATCCCCATAGCGATTAGCATCATATCCATAGGAGTAACTAATGTATCTCCTTGACCAAATGATGCATTAGCCTTTTCTAAATCGGATAATCCTTCCTTAAATGGAAATGATGAATTACTCATTGGAATTGGAAAATTATCCACCTTGCCAATACCATAATCTTTTAAGGTTTTTATATAAAGATCATTACTTACAAGTTTAGATTTTTCAAAAAAGTATGTATTGGAAGATACATTTAGTGCTTTCTCCAAATCCATATCTCCATAAACTTTGTTTTCAAAATTATGAACTGTATAACCACTTATAGTTGCTTCTCCAGTATCGTTATAATTTAAATCTATTCCACTTCTTAAAAATACTGTTGAGGTTAGAAGCTTAAATACAGAACCAGGAACATACTTTCCTTGTGTTGCTCTATTTAATAAAATACCATCTTTAGAATTCATTATTTCATCCCAATCTATTTTAATTTGATTTACATTATATGATGGTTTAGAAACTAATGTTACAATTTCTCCAGTTTTTGGTTTAGTTACTATAACTGTACCTTTATTATCTCCTAGCAAATCATATACATGTCCTTGTAATTTATCATTTATAGTTAAGTAAAGATCATTTCCTTTAGGTTGTGATTTTAGCATTCCTGAAAGTCTTGTAAATATATCTTCATTATTTCTAATATCAAGTAGTTCATTGTTATATGCTTTTTCTATACCATATTTTCCGTATTGAATTGTATTATATCCAATAATATTTGAATACATAAAACTATATGTGTTTTTTCTGTGAAGACCATTTTCAGTTTTAATTGTTTCCGTTAACAATTTTCCATTTATATCGAAAATTTTACCTCTTTCAATCTTAGTTTCATCTGCAAAGTTTCTAGCATTCAGTGAACTTTTATTTAATTCTTCCGACTTAAATAATTGAAAATATACCAAATACGTCGCTTGTATTAAAAATAATAAAACAATAACAACAAGTAAAAATATTAATTTTTTATCCTTCGAGTTTTTCATATTTACCACCTGTCCTTGTTGTTAAATATTGTAAAATACCTAAAAGTGTGAAATTTACAATTGTAGATGAGCCTCCATAACTTAAAAACGGAGTAGTTATACCCGTAAGAGGAATAAGTTTTAAAATCCCACCAAACATAATTAAAGTTTGAAATGCAAAAATTAAACCTATATTCATTGAAAGAGAGCTGTAATAATTTGATTTAAATTCTAGCGCTACTTTTATTGTTTTATAGAAAATTATAATATATATCATTAATATAGCAAATCCCATAAAGATACCCATTTCTTCAATTATAGCAGCTAAAATATAGTCTGTTTCAATAACAGGTACTAGATCTGGTCTACCTAATCCAATACCTGCACCAAAAAACGATCCATTTGCAAGCGCAAAAAGTCCTTGTATAATTTGATAACCTCTATTATTATAGTCTTTCCATGGATCTAACCATATATCAATTCTAACTCTTATATGAGATAAAACTAACGATGCCAGATATATTCCTATTAGTCCTATAACAATATTTAATATAATGAAAAAATATCTTCTTTCAAGGATAAACATTGTTGAAAGAAATAGACCAAATAATAAAGTTGCAGTTCCCAATTCCCCTTGTATAAAAAACATGCCTGAGAATATATAAGTTGCGATAGCAGTATAATATTTACCTAATTTTTTTTGTTGATATTCCTCTATATTATAATAATAACTTGCTAACATAAATATATAACCTATTTTTGCAAACTCTGATAATTGAATAGTGAACAAATTTCCGATTCTAATCCAATTTTTTGCCCCACCACTTCTAAATCCTAGTGCAAATGTTATTAAAAAAGTTAAAAAAGTTAAACTAAAATATAAAATAAATTTATTTTTTAAGAATTTATCCATGTATTTCATTACAAAAAACACAAATAAAAATATAATCAATCCTAAAACATACCACATCATATGCTTGTTCGCAGTAGGAATATCTAATCTTATCATCATAATAGCACTTATTGTAAATAATAAATTTACAAGCAATATGAATGTACTATCCCCTTTTGTAATTTTAGGAATAAGTGCATTTGATAAAAGTGTCATAACTATAAAAACAATAGACAAAATTATCGTAATATTTTTACTATCTGTATTTCTCAATAATGATAAAAATAAACCTACAAACTGGAAGATAAACAATCCAAAAATCAGAAAATTATTATAAGTCTTTTTTTTACTTTTATATTGTGCAATACTTCTATTAATATCCATAAAAACTCCTAATTTGATTTTGGATCAACAAATTCTTCAACGAATTTTATTTTATAATCGCCAATTTGGATAATATCATTATTTAAAAGTTGATAATTTTTATTAACTATTTCACCATTTAAATATGTACCATTCGATGAATTTTTATCAACTAAATAATAGTTATCAGATGACTGGACTATCTCTGCGTGATATTTAGAGATAACCTCCCCACTAAGCACGATATCATTGTTTAGTGCCCTACCAATACTTGTATTATTTTCAAGTAAATAGTTTTTTGAAATGCCATCAGAATCAACTACCACTATAAAATACTTTTTAATCTTATCTTTAATATCAATATTTTTTATATCAAGTATAATTAACTTCACGATTATATAAATATAATATAAAACTATAGATATAAATATAAATTTAAATAGTGAAGATAAAATTACATATAAATTTATTTCACCAATTACATTGGTAAAAAATATTTTTCTAAGCATATTTAAAAAATTAACCATATAAACTCCTTTTATTTCTAAAATATTATATCAAATAAAAAAGAAAGGGACAATAA
>NZ_JBFNGB010000011.1:0-61669 GCF_046035835.1 Helcococcus bovis | reverse complement strand
AAAAAACAAAAATCAACTCTCAGCACTGATCTTCGAGTTCTTGCGAACTCCTCGTAGGTGCCTACGTTGATTTTTGTTTTATTTTAACTTTTCTATTTTATTTTCATACTTAATCAATCGAACTTTAATATAAGTATGAATGCTTTTTAGCAATTTATCGGTTTTATTCATACTCTTTTGGTATTTACCTTATATTTGTATGAACTAAATTTAGAAAAATTCCATTTTAATCATACACTTTTATAACTAAAGTTATATAGGTATGATTGATTAATATAAAATTAAATATTTTTTTCATACACTTTTATGAATATCACTCAATTAGTATGATGATTTTAAGAAATTCTAGAATTTAGCATCATACAGCTTCAGCAATATCTATATAATAGTATGAACATTTTCAAATCATCCTATTAATTCATCATACTAATTTAATAATAACCTTATTAATGTATGAAAATTTAATATATTGACTATATTTTAACATAATGACCGTACACTAATAAAAAACCAAAAATCAACTTTTCTGGGACATTCAAGGATCGTGAACCAGTGCCGTTAATTGATTTTTGGGTTTTACTATATTAATTTTCTCAATTCTTCAACTCTATCTAATCTTTCCCATGGTAAGTCTACATCATGTCTACCATAATGTCCATATGCTGCAGTTTGTGCAAATATAGGTTTTTTAAGTCCTAAAGTGTCAATTATTGCCGCTGGTCTTAAATCAAATTTTTCTTTAACTATTTCTGTTAATTTATCATCATCTAAAACGCCTGTTTCATAGCTATCTACATAAATTGAAACTGGTTTTGCAATTCCTATTGCATAGGCAACACCTACTTCTAACTTTTTAGCAAGTCCTGCAGCAACCATATTTTTAGCAATATATCTTGCCATGTATGATGCTGATCTATCAACTTTTGAAGCATCTTTTCCTGAATATGCACCACCACCATGTCTTGAAAATCCACCATAAGTATCAACAATGATTTTTCTACCTGTAAGACCACTATCACTTACTGGACCACCAATAACAAATCTACCTGTTGGATTTACTAGATATTTCGTATTTTCATCAACAAGAGATTCATCAATTATTGGTGCAATAACTTTTTCTATTAAATCTTTTCTAATTGTTTCTAATGTAACATGTTCATCATGTTGTGTTGAAATTAAAATTGTTTCAATCTTTTTAGGTTTACCGTCAACGTATTCAACTGTTACTTGAGTTTTACCATCTGGTCTCAAATAATTTAATTCTCCACTTTCTCTAACTTCTGCAAGTTTTTTAGCTAATTTATGAGATAAAATTAAAGGCATTGGCATATATTCTTCAGTTTCATCTGTTGCATAACCAAATACCATACCTTGATCTCCTGCACCAATTTTATCATATGGGTCAGTACTGTGATCTTTAGCTTCTTGAGAATTATCAACTCCTAGTGCAATATCGGGAGATTGTTCATTCAGTTTTATAATGATTTCACATTTTTCAGACTCAAATCCATATTCTTTTTTGTTGTATCCAATTTTTGCAATAACATCTCTTGCAACTCTCTCTACATCTACATTTCCTTTTGATGTAATTTCTCCTGTTATGAATAAAGTATTATATGAAGCTACAACTTCACACGCAACTCTTGAATTTTCATCTTGACTTAAATATGCATCTAAAATAGCATCTGATATTTGATCACAAACTTTATCTGGATGACCTTGTGTAACTGATTCTGATGTTAATAATTTTTTCATTTTTCCCTTCCTTATATAAATTTCATTTAAAATAAAAATACCTCACTGAAGAGTAAGGCTGTCTGTCTTATCTTTCAGGTGATAACCTGTAGCATTTAGCACCTAACCTAATAGGTTGCTGGACGTCATTGGGGCTATTCCCTCAGTCTCTCTTGATAATATTATTAAGTTACTATAATTGTATGATAAAAAAGAGTAAAATGCAAACTATTTTGCATTTACTCCCTTGATATCTTCTTTCAATTCTTCCATTAATTTTTGTTCTTCTAATTCTTTTTGCTTTCTCCTATCATTTGCTTCTTTTAGAGAAAATACACATCCACAATAATTTTGTCTGTATATATCAAATTTATTGCAAAGCTCTAAAGAACGCTTAAATCCATTCTTTTTCTTAAAATCTGCGTATAAATATTTAACATCATATTTTTGCTCTAATTCTTCTCCAATGTGATTGATTAACTGAGCATCTTTATGTGGAGAAATAGAAAGAGTAGTTGTAAAATAGTCAAATCCATGTTCTTTAGCAAACTTCGCAGCATATCCTAATCGCAAATTAAAACAAATACCACAACGTGGGCCTCCTTCTTTATCAAGTTCATGCCCCTTAACTACTGAAAAATATTCTTTTGGATCATAATCAGTTTTCATAAGTTCAATTTTGTTTACTTTCTCAACAAGATTTATAAACCTCTCTTGTTCAGCTTCTCTCTTGTAAAATTCTTCTGTAGGATGAATGTTTGGATTGTAATATAAAACTGTAATATCAAAATATGGAGTTAAATACTCTAACACATATGTACTACATGGAGCACAGCAACTGTGAAGTAAAAGTTTCGGAATCCTACCTTTTTTTGTTTCTTCTTTGATAATCTCTTCTAATTTTAATTGATAATTTATTTTTTGTTCTGTCATAATTTCCCCTTTTAATAATTATAGCATTTTTGAATATTTACTATCAAAAATTCTTAATATATTCTCAACATTTGGTACAAATATATCCAGAACAGACTCATATCCACAAAAACCTTTTTCATCAACATACATTGAATTCGCCATCCTCTTGCATCCACCTCTACACATATTAAAATATTTACAAGATTTGCATTTTTCATTTAGTAACGAAATCGGTCTAGAATTTATAAATTCATACGCTACAGAACTACTATACATTTCTGACAATTTGTTTTTTGTGATATTGCCTAGTAAATACTTATCAAGAGCGTAAAAATCACAAGGATAAACACTTCCATCACTTTCAATTACAAATTGAATTGAACATGAACCTGCAAGACCACAAGCATTAACTTGACCATTTACAAATAAATTAAAAATATCATCAAATAATTTTATAGAAATGTAATTTCCATTTTCAAATTCATTTTTCCATAAAGGAAGTAGTTCTTTATAAAATTTATAAAATCCTTTCGGAGTAAGAGCATGTTCCCCCTTTTTTTTTACATTTAAATCATCTAAACACGGTATTAATTGCAAATATTTTATATTTTCCTTTATCAAAAAATCAAAAACTTCTTTAGCATGATTTGATAATCGTTCAGTTAAAACTGTTAATACATTGTACTCTACACCAAATTTATCAAACATTCTCTTAGTACTCATAACACGATTGAATGTGAACATTTTTTTATCGTTTAATCTATTCAAATTATGATTTTCATCATATCCATCTAAAGATAGACCTACAAGAAAATTATTTTTTCTTAAAAATTCGCACCATTCGGGATTAATATATGTTCCATTAGTTTGAATAAAATAATTTACTTGAACATTTTGATTTTTAGTTTTTACATATTCAATAAAATCCTTAAAAAAACTTATTCCAGCCATTGTTGGTTCTCCGCCCTGAAAACCAATATTAATTGTATCTCCATGGTATAATTCCGAAAATACATTATCTATTAGTTTTTTTGAAGTTTCAATACTCATAATTCCATGACACTTCACTTCTCTAAGATCAGATACATTAGCATAAAAACAATATTTACATCTCAAATTACATAAAGATGATGCAGGTTTAATCAGTATAGATATATTTTTCATAAAAAATCCTTTCACGACTATTATATCAAATATAGGAAACGATGAACAATAAACATTACTCCTAAAAAATCTTATTAGAAGAAATCACCATAAAAAAAGAGCAGATAAATCTGCTCTTCTAAATAGTGTGTAAATTAAATTATTTGATTTCTACTGTTGCGCCAGCTTCTTCTAATTTAGCTTTTAATGCTTCAGCTTCTTCTTTAGAAACTTTTTCTTTTAATGTTTTTGGTGCGCCATCAACGATTTCTTTAGCTTCTTTTAATCCTAAACCTGTTTCTTCTCTAACAACTTTAATTACTTTGATCTTTCCTGAACCTGCTGATGCTAAAACAACATCAAATTCTGTTTGTTCTGCTGCTGCAGCTGCTTCTCCGCCTGCTGCTGGTGCTGCTGCTACTGCTGCTACTGGTGCTGCTGCTGATACACCAAATTCTTCTTCTAAAGCTTTAACTAATTCTGATAGTTCTAAAACTGTTAATTCTTTTACTTCTTCTACTAATTTTGTTACTTTTTCTGACATTTTATCCTCCATAAATTAAGCATTTTGCTCTTGTTTTTCTTTTACTGCGTTTAATGCATAAACTACTTGTCTTAATGTTCCTTGCAATACATTTGCAAATCCAGCGATAGGTGCGTTTAATCCACCTAATACTTGTGCTACTAATACTTCTCTTGTTGGTAATTTTGCTAATGCTTTTACATCTTCCGCATCAACTACTTTTCCATCAAGTAAACCTGCTTTTACAACTAATTTTTCATTTTCTTTTGCAAAATTAACTGTAATTCTTGGTCCTGCAACCATATCTTCATTGCTGAATACAAAACCATTTGGTCCTGCTAGATATTCTTCAAATCCTTCATATCCTAATTCTTCTAAAGCGATTTTAACCATTGTATTTTTATATACTTTATAGCTAACACCTTCAGCTCTATACTTGTTTCTTAAATCGGATACTTGTTCTACGTTTAATCCACGGTATTCTACAACTACTACAGATTTAGAGTTTTGAATAGCATCTTTAATCTCGCTTACCACTTGTTGTTTTAATGATAATGCTGATTGACTCACTTTTCACCTCCAAAATTCTTGGCTACTTTTGAACAATTTTAATAAAAAATCTCCTCATGACATAAAGACATAAGGAGAGTTAATAATCATATAATCGCTCCTATATAGGAAATTAAGGGAAATCCCACCTATAGTCTTTGGCAGCCTATTTAATTTACTTGTCTACTATATCACATTATAAAAAATAATGCAATATTAAATTATAAAAATTTTATAATTCCATTAATTTAACAGTATTTAATTTAACTCCAGGTCCCATTGTGCTTGTTACTGTTACAGATCTTAAATATTTACCTTTTGCTGAAGCTGGTTTATCTTTGATAACTGAACGAATTAATGTTTTAATATTTTCTAATAATTCTTTATCTCCAAAACTTGCTTTACCTACAGCAACGTGAACGATATTTTGTTTATCTGTTCTATATTCTACTTTACCTGATTTTGCTTCTTTAACAGCTTTTGCTAAATCAAATGTTACTGTACCAGCTTTAGGATTTGGCATTAAACCTCTTGGTCCTAAAACTCTAGCTACTTTACCAACTTGTCCCATCATATCTGGTGTTGCGATTGCTACGTCAAAGTCCATCCAGTTTTCTTTTTGAACTTTATCGATTAAATCTTCACCTGCAAAATCTGCACCAGCTTCTAAAGCTTCATTAACTTTTTCACCTTTTGCAAATACTGCAACTTTAACATCTTTACCTGTACCATTTGGTAATACTACTGTATTTCTAACTTGTTGGTCAGCATGTCTTGAGTCAACACCTAATTTTAAGTGTAATTCTACTGTTTCATCAAATTTTGCTGTTGCAGCTTTTTTTACTAATTCAACTGCTTCTTCTAGTTCATAAAATTTTTCTCTATCTACTAAATTTGATACTTCTTTAAATCTTTTACCTACTCTTGGCATATTTTCCTCCTTGTGGTTAAACGGTTGTTAACCTCCCACTATTATTCTTCGACTGTAATCCCCATTGATCTTGCTGTACCAGCAATCATGCTTTCTGCAGCTTCTAATGATGCTGCATTTAAATCTGGCATTTTTGTTTCAGCAATTTCTCTAACTTGAGCTTTTGTTAATTGTCCTACTTTTACTTTGTTTGGTGTACCTGAAGCACTTTCTAATCCTAAAGCTTTTTTAATTAAAACTGGTGCTGGTGGTGTTTTTGTAACAAATGTAAATGATCTATCTGCATAGATTGTGATTACAACAGGAATAATTAATCCTACTTGTTCTTGTGTCTTAGCATTAAATGCCTTTGTAAATTCCATAATATTGATACCTGTTGGCCCTAAAGCTGTACCAACTGGTGGTGCAGGTGTTGCCTTTGCTGCAGGTATTTGTAATTTAACTATTGATTGTACTTTTTTAGCCATTATATCCTCCTAAATAACTAATGTGGTTAATTGCGGACTTTCCTCCCACTAAATAAAACGATTATTGTTTTATATCTGTAAATTCTATCTCTGCTGCTGTATCTCTACCTAAAATATCGATTAATGCAGTAACAAATTGTTTTTCAGTATTGATTCCTGTAACTTTAGCATTAAATCCACTAAATGGTCCTGAAATAACTTCTATTTCATCACCAATTTCTAAATCAATTTCTACAATTTGTTTTACAGTTTGAATTGGTTCTGATTTTTCAATCCCAAATTCTCTGATTTCTTTAGCGCTCAAAGGCACTGGTTCTCCATCAGGTCCAATAAATCCTGTAACACCTCTTGTATTTCTAATTAAATACCAATTTTTAGAATCAACAATCATTTTTATTAGTACATATCCTGGAAAAATCTTTCTTTCTTTTGAAACTTTTTTTCCGCCTTTAATATCTTCGTACTCTTCCATAGGAACTTTCACGTCAAATACATTGTGAGCCTTCCCATTTTCAATCATATTTTCTATTTTACTTCTAACTTTATTTTCATATCCTGAATAAGTATGAACAACATACCAATTCGCTTGTTCAATATTTTCGTTGTTCATTTTAACTCCTTATTAAACAGTAAATGATAGTAAAAATCCAAATAGCATGTCAAGCAATTTTGTAACTGCTGAAACAGCAATTATTGTTACAATAACAACAAATGTAGCTTTTAGCAATTCTCTTTTTGTCGGCCAAACTATTTTTCCGTATTCATTTCTAATTCCTTTTAGGAATCCTTTTTTTTCTGTACTCATACTAAACTCCTATTTTGTTTCTTTGTGTGTAGTATGTTTGTCACAGAATTTACAATACTTTTTAAGTTCAATCCTATCTGTAGTATTTCTCTTGTTTTTCATTGTATCGTAGTTTCTTTGTTTACATTCTGAACATGCAAGTTTTACCTTATCTCTCATATTATACCTCCTACGTAATTATTATCAGACGGTAACTCTGATACATCAATATATTTTATATCTAAACGTTTAAAAAGTCAAGTTTTTCTCTTGACTTTTTACATTTTAAGCATACATTTTTTTTATTATAAATTGTTTTAATCTAACAGGCAATAACATTCCTAAAACTAATGCAAATTTATATAATATCCCTACACTACTTTTTACTTTAGGATTTTTTTGTGTTGCTAATTTATATAATTTATTAGCTATCACAGTTGGTTGCATACCATTAATTTCATCTTTTTCCATCTTTCCAACTGAATTTTCAACTCTTGTTTTATAAAAATCAGGTTCTATTTTATTTTTAATTCTGTTTTTTGTAAATGATGTAGATAAATCTCCTGGTAATAAAGCAATCGATCTTGCTCCTGATCCTTGCAATTCATTATCCAAACATTGAGCTAATGAAAGTATCGCCGCTTTAGTTGCTGAATAAATTGCTTGAAATGGTATAGGTATAACAGCTGCAACTGAAGACATGAAGATTATACGCCCCTTAGTTTTTCTCAAATGTCCTAATGTTGCATTGGCTAAAAATGATGATCCAACAAAATTCACATCAATCTGACTTCTAATACTTTCGTAAGAATGTCCTTCAACCGATCCAGAAATTCCAAATCCAGCATTAGAAATAACTACATCTATTCTACCTTCTTTTTCAATAACTTCAGCTATAGCCTTCTCAACAGTATTAAAATCGCTAACATCACAATAAATATGACTTGAAATTTCAGTATCTTTACCCGTTCTACTTAAATCATATACTATATAATTATTTTTCTTGAAAATTTTAGCAGTTTCAAGTCCTATTCCTTTTGAAGCTCCTGTTATTACAACTACTTTTGACACTATAATAATCCCTCTTTTTTCATCAATTCTTGAACTTTATTTAATGCGCATTCTATTTGTTCAAATGTATGCCCACTTGTTAAACAGAATCTCAATCTAGCTCTCTTCTTTGGTACAGCTGGATAAACTGCTGGTGGAACAAAAATTCCTTCATCTTGTAATTCCATACTTAATTTAAATGACATAGATTCATCACCTACATATACTGGAATTATAGCACTTTCTTTAGCTAAACAAGTATCTAATCCTCTAAGTTTTGCTTGTTCGATAAAATATTTAATATTAGCTTGTAAACTCTTAACTCTGCTATTATCTCTTTGAAGTAATTCTACAGATTTCTTTGTTGCAGCGGCTAAAACCGGTGAAATCCCTACTGAGAACACAAAACCTGGTAAAGAATATCTTAAATATTCAATTAAACTGTGTTTTCCAGCTAAATATCCACCACAAGTTCCCAATCCTTTAGATAATGTCCCCATTTTTATATCAATATCATTTGGTTGCAAGTTAAAGTATTCATCAACACCTTTTCCATTTTCACCAATTACACATGCTGAATGTGCTTCATCAACCATTAAGAAGCATCCATATTTTTTCTTGATTCTTACATATTCGTCAATAGGTGCAATATCTCCATCCATGCTATACACACCTTCTGCGATTATAAGAATTTTTTCATACTTATCTCTATTTTTTTCTACTAATCTTTCAAGCATTTCATAATCATTATGCTTGAATCTCTTAGATTTAGCATTACTCATTCTAATACCTTCAGTTACAGAATTGTGCATCAAAATATCATACAATATTAAATCTCTTTCATTACAAAAATTACCAACAAATGTTACATTTGTTGAATGTCCTCCAACTAAAACTATTGAGTCTTCTGTATGCTTCCATTCTGCAATAGCTTTTTCTAATTCTTTATGAAGAGTTTTTTCACCAGCTAATAATCTACTTCCGCTAGCACTTGTACCATATTTATCAACTGCTTCTTTTGCAGCTTGATTAACCTCAGGATCTCCTGATAAACACAAATAATTATAACTTCCAAAGTTTAACACTTCTTTACCATTCATAACTGATTTATCGGTTAATGCTGAATCATGTGGTACAAAATACGGATTACCAAATGTTTCTAAAATTGTAGAAACTCCTTCTAGCATATGTGTATATTGTTCAAATTCTCTTGAATTCTCAAAATCTTTAGTTATTCTTATTTCTTCCATAAGTCCCTCTTTATTTCAATTTAAATCTCTTTACTGCTAAATATTTAATTCCTACAAATCCTAAAATTACATATATTATGCAAAATACTAATAGTCCCCATGATACATACTTATTTGCAGATCCAAAAAATATTGAAATATATGAAATCATATAAATAAGCCATGTTAACATTGAATATAGTGGATTCTTAGCTTCTATGTCTTTATTAAATGGTTGTATTATATAATATGCAAATAAGTAATGAAGCGTAAAGAATAAAAGTGAAACTATTGCATAAATGTAACACAAAATTAAGTTATAAAGTGAAAATTTAAAACTTATAGCTACACTTGTTATAGATGCTATTAAAACTAAAAATACAACAGATTGTAATTTTAATAGTTGTATCATTCTTATTTTTACTGATTTAATTAAAAAATCTTTTCTTCGATAATAGCTATATTTTAATAAACTATAATCCATATTTGCAAAACAATATTTTATGAAAAAATCAGCATTAAATAATAAATACCCTGATGCAAATATGACTAAAGGATAATATTTCGGTACATTTTCTACTAATTCTTTATCATTATTTCCAGATGAAAAATATGCAACTACAGCTATCACAATCAAAATTACAGATTTAACTATTCCTTGAATTAAAAGTTTTTTATTAATCGCACCTAGTGTTCTATGAAAAAATATTTTATTAATATACTCTATTCCACTATATTTTGAAAAATCTTTTTCATCTTTTGATAATTTCTTTTCAGAAAGAGAATATTGTTTTTTATTAATTTCTTTTACATTAACTTCAGAAAGTTCCTTGTAGTTTAAGAATCTATATGAAACTTCTTCAATATTATCTCTTTTAAGCGCTAAGTATGTTGAAATCACAAAAATTAAAATTCCTATTATTCCAAATTTAACATCATATAATACACCAAAATCTATTAATTTTTTTATGAAAAATATAATCGCTAAAGATCCAATAAATATAATCGCTGCACATATCCATGAAACTATATTTAAATTTTTCAAAAATGTTTTACTCTTAAAATTAAATTTAAGGAATATCACAGCTGCTAAATATCTTAAGCTATATCCAAATATTACAAAATACAATATTCTTAGTGCATCAATATTTATTCCAAATATTAAAAATAATATCCTATTAGAAATAGTAAAAGTCGAGATAAAAATAATTGCATCATAAAAAAATAGGCTCAAATGATATTCTCTCGGATTCATTTTCATTTGTTTGATATATAAATAATTTTCTTTAGTGTTTTCATAAAAATGCGAAATATAAGCAAACACACCTAAAAACAAACTGAATGAAATTAAATAGAATAAAATATCTCCATTTTGTAAGTTTTCCAAATTTTTATAGCCATTATTTTTTCCAAAATCATTTAAAATATCTTTCAACATTTTTAAATTTATTCCAAAAATAATACCATAAAATAATAACTTTGAAAAAATCTTTTTTATAAAGTGCCAAATTGTTGAAATAAAGAAAAGCAAATCATCAGCAACACTTATATTATATGCTTTATTCTTAAATAATTTTCCTATTAATGGTATTCTTTGTAAATAATAAATTATAAAATTATAGTTAGAATAAAATTCTTTTTTCTTAATTATACTAATCGCTCTAAACATCTTTTTCTTCCTTTAAAGCTTCTACAATCTTACTTTCATAATTTTCATCTTTTTCAAGATTACTCAATGACTGCAATCTACCATTGTGCAATAACACAATTTCATCACATAAATCTTTAGCTAAATCTAGCATATGTGTTGAAATTATAACTATATGATCGTCTTTTAATGATCTAAAAAATTTCTTTATTTCAGAAGCACTTACGACATCAACTGCTGTTAAAGGTTCATCAAGTAAGATTATTTTAGGTTTTTGAATATAAATTGCCAACAAAGCTACTTTCGCCTTCATTCCTGATGAAAAATCTTTTAAAAGTCTATGTCTATCCTCTTGTTCAATACTCATTTCATCAAAATATGTGTCTATTTTAAATAATTCATTCGGGTTGTTTATATCAATAATAAATTTAATATATTCATATGCTGTTAAAAAATCTGGTAAATGTGTTTCTGCAAATACCATTCCTATGTCTTCAACTTTAGGATTTCTCAAAGCTTCATCATCAAAGAATTTAATATCCCCATCATCTTTTTCAAGCTCACTATACAAAATATTAAATAGTGTAGTTTTTCCGGCACCATTCCTACCTAGTAGTCCATAAATTTTCCCATTTTCAAATTCATAACTAGCATTTCTTAAAACTTCCTTATCACTGAAGTTCTTTTTTAAACTTTGAATACTTAACTTCATAACACCTCCTTAAATGTATCTATTTTACATTATTGTTATTTATTTGTAAAATAAATAACAAAATTGTAGGATTAAAATCGTTACACTATATCATAATTGTGTTTAGTAGACAAAATGTGTGTGTTTTATATCCGCTTTGATGATATACAACACAAGTTTTTATTTTTTTATTCCATATGAATGATGAATCGCCCCAATTCCACTTCCTATTTGTAACTTTTCAAATAATGAATCATGAACGAATTTTTTAGCTAATATTACAGAAGTTTTTAAATCATTCCCTTTCGCTAAATTTGATACGATTGCACTAGAGAGTGCATCTCCTGTTCCTCTGGTATTTTTAGTGTTAACCTTTTCTCCTTTAATCCAAAATATTCCTTCATCTGTATAAAGCAAGTCATCAGCATCTTCTTCACTAACTCCACTTTTTAAAACAACATTAACTCCAAATTTTTCATAAATTATTTTTGCTGCAATTTCCATATCTAATTTATTTTCAATTTTCATTTCAGCCAAAATCTCGCCCTCTCCAATATTAGGAGTAATCAAGTATGCTAGAGGAATCAAATCTTTAATTAAAACTTCTATTGCTTCATCATCTATCAATTTAAATTTTCTATGTGCAACCATAACTGGATCAATTAATAAATTTTTAGGATTATATTGTTTTACTTTATCAACAACACTTTTTATCAATTTAGAATTCAAAAGCATACCAGTTTTTGTAGCATCTGGTATAATATCAGCAAAAATTGTATCTATTTGTCTTTCTAAAAAAGCTGATTCAACTGGCTGAACTTCATAAAATCCTATTGTATTTTGAACACTAAGCAAAGTAACTGCACACATTCCATACACATCATGAGCAGTCATCGTCTTAATATCAGACATCATTCCCGCTCCACCAATTGGGTCCATCCCCGCTATTGTTAATACTTTTTTCATCGTTTACTCCTCATTTTATAGAATAAAATTCTTATGATAATAGTATATCTTAAAACATGGAAAATATATATTTTTTGAGAGAGGGGTTTTTTAGGAATAGATTAGAGGTTTAGATATTAAATTGGGTTATGATTTTTTGTGGGTTTTTGGGGGTTTTATGAGAAGTGTCCCATTTTTAAGTTTTTCTTTTTTTTGGTCATCATTTTTGTTGTTTTTTGTGGTTTTTTGCGGGAAAGTATCCCCTTTTTTACTTTTTTTCTTTTTTGTGGCAACAAGCTTACTTTTATGCTAGCTAAAGATATTTTAATATATCACTTATACCTATAAAATTACTGACTAGATATCTCAATTATATTTTAACTTTTTTGTAAAACAATTGCTCTTTTTTATAAATTTATTATTATAAAAATGCTAAAACGCTTGATATTTGAATAAAAAAGAAAGAGGAAAAAAATTTTTTCGAAAAAAGGCCCAAATATGGTATGAGAAAATTATCAGTCGACCTAGTAAGTGGAATATTAGCGTTTGGAGTATTTATAGGTAGCGGGAATAACTTCTCTTTTGCTGAGGAAAATATAAAAAAAGAAAATGAAGTTATAAGTAAAATTCAAAATAATTCAAATATCATTGAAAAAGATCAATATGACATTGAAATATCTGATATTGATAAAATTAGCACTGTAACTTTAAATTATTACCTAAAAAATCATACACAATCTGAGGTTCCTGAAAATTTTAGTTTTACAATAGATAATAATGTTAAAAAAAATTCACAAATAGAAGATAAAATCAATACAAGTATTTCATCTAATAAATTACTTATAAAAAACGCTAGAAATCTTATGAAATATAGTGAATTAACACTTGTTCTTACAGACAAACGCCGAGAACAGTATGGAGCAACTAAAATATTTAAATTAAGTAATTCCGAATCTAAAAACAATTTAAATGATACGCCTAGTTTACCTGATCACAGACGTCAAGGAGATGATATTGCTGGATTAGGTAAATATAAATTTGAAAATCTTACTTTAGATAAATTTAAATTTGATTTAATAAATGAATTTTTAATAAATAACCTACAAAAAAACGAAAATCAAAATAACGGTATGAATACTCCTAGCAAACCTTCTAATCTAAAGAACGAAAAAGACAATATCATGAATAGCCCAGAATTAAAACCAACACCTACAAAAACTGAAGAAATGGTTCCAAATACACCAAGAAACCCAGAAACTGGAAAAGAATCCGAAAACTACTAATCTTCCTACAACACCAGAATCTGAAAAAGAAAATATGTCTCCTAAATTACCAGAAGACAATGAAAATATGGGTAACAATAACATGAAAAAACCAGAGTCTGAAGAAGAAATAGAGCACTCAAATCCACCAATGATGAATGATAACAATGATAAAAATATGTTAACTCCAAAAGTTAAGGATAATACTCCTAAAAAACAAGAAAATGATACAAATTCTATGTCAAAACATGATATGGATAAAACAAAACCTCAACATGAAATGAATAAACCAAAAGCTAAAGAGCAAAACATGACTAAATCAAATTCTAAAGAAGAAAAAATGAAAATCAAAATCCAAACACCTCTGATTTGGTCATTATGAGCTATATTACAATGACTGGAGCTTAATTAGTAGGAATATTTGTATCAAGCAAAAAAAAATAAATAAATCGAGAATATCTTAATATAAATTTTAAGGTATTTTGAAAATACATCTGTATTTTCAAAATTGAAAAACCATAATAACCGCTCTCAAATAAGGGGATGCAACAAAAAACATCTTTTCAGTTGTTTTTTGTTGCATCCCCGTTTTTTGATTAATAAAATTATAATTTATTCCATAGGTTTTACTTTTTCTTCAATGAATTTAACAACATATTCTGGAATATTATTATATTTATATAATTGTTGATTAATTTCTTCAACGCTTTTACTCCAATCTATTATATCTATCTTAGAAAAATCATATAAAGGTACTTTAGACCATGTTTCTTTAGTTTTATTATTTTGTGTTGTTTTTTTTATTCCAAGCATTGCTCTAGCAAACTTTGTTTTTATATATTTTATTAAATATTCAGCTTCTTCTCTACTATCAAAACTTCCTAAACTAATAAATGTTTGCGTATGCCCGATTAGGGGTTCCCCGATTAGGGGTGTACTCAGTACTTCTCCAATAGCTCCTGAGCCATTTGCTGCAGGGACTAATACCTTAAATTTTTCTAGATTTTCACTGTCTTCTATATATTTTCTGTTGATATATTTTATTACCCTCTCATTATTTTGACGTCCTACGATACCTATATAATCCGAATTTATTTTTTCAGATTTAAACAAAATTGGTAATTTATCAAATATTGAAGATATTAACCTTTTTTCTCCACCTATTATTCCTTCAAATTCAGGATAATCTTGAAATAAATTTTTTAGATTAAATTTATTTTGTACATACATAATGTTCCCAAAAACATCTAAAATATTTTTTCTTGATACACAATGTAATAATTCATTTAATTCTTCATATGCAGTAAAAGTTTCTATAGCACCATAAAATTCATATCTATTCCAGTTTGAAATGGCTACTCCTCCTTTTATATCAGTATTAGGAAAAATTTTTGATGAGTCTTGTTCATAAAAAACTATCTTTAAATGTGGATCTCTTAACATTTTTTCGTTCCATTCTTTAGGCGTAGAGCCTACATTAAACAAAAATCTTGCAGGAGTAATAAACGAAACAATATCTGCTAACTCAAAAGATTCATCAAAAAAATCATTATAAATAGAATCATCTCTATTTCTATTTTTATTTTCTTCCTGATATGGCGGATTACCAATTATTACATCAAATTTCATTTCATCTCCCCAAATTTTTTTGATAGATTCTTCCAATTTATGATTTACTGCATCTGGTAAGGAATCATGTTTGACTATATTTCTATTATCTATATTTTCAAAATTGCTTAATACATAGTTTTTAACTATATTGTAAATAATGTTTGTAGGTGCTAGCGTATAGACTTGATTTTCAAGTATCCACTTTATTCTTTCTTTTTCGTCTTTTATCTCATCTCCTAAATACTTATTTAACTTCTTTACTATTTCAACTAAATAAATACCACTTTTTGAGTATGGATCTAAAAACTTAGTATACTTGGACTTGAAAAGCTCAGGATTTTCTTGTTCTAGAAATTGCACCATTCTTTTTGCAACTTTTTTAGGTGTAAATATTTGATTTGTCTTTTGCGCGGGAATGTAATCAAATATATCTTCATCTTGTTCTTTATCATAATATTGTGAAAGTTTTTCCTTTGTATTAAAAAACTCTTGGATAGATGTATTAAATACTACGAAATTAAATATACCCTTAAACTCTTTTTCATTTCCTTCATCATCAATAAACACCCCACCATCTCTTAATTTAATAAATTCTTCAATTGTAATTGATGTTAATTCCTTAAATGATTTTTCATCTACTACTTTATCAAAATTTTCAAGAGTGGTATTTCTATCTCCATAAGCCATTAAAAAAGCTGGTATAGTGCGAGCAAAACCTCTTAAGTGGTCCCTCACATCATCTTCTATATTTTTCTTTTTATTGTCTTCAACTTTTGTAATCTGCTCTTCTACAATTTTTTTAGGAATTTCTATGATTTCCGTTTTAATTTGTTCTAGAGTTTGTTTTTTAATTTCAGCTTTTTGTTTCTCTAATTCTGAAATCTTTTCCTCTTTTTCTTCTTGAGTATATACATTATTTTTCATTACATAATCTATTTCAGAGTCCTTTATTGAAATCTCAATTTTTTCTTCCGATTTAACCTTCTCAACTATATTTTTTATTTGCGACTCGGTATTTTTTTGAATTTTTTCAATATCTTTTTTCTTTAATTCAAAATCAGTTTTTACATTTTGTAAATCTTCACTTATATTTTTAACTATATTTTTTGCAATTCTATTTGAGATAATCGAGATATCATCTTCTTTTACACTTACTGAATCTATAACATCTGAAACATTATCTTGATATATTTTTTCATTAAATAATTTTTTAATTTTATCTTCTATTACATTTATAGGAATTTCTACCTTTGTCTTTTCACTATTTAACATTGGAGAATTAGACAAGTCTATTTTTGATTTCCCTGTATTTTTAGTGTTTTTTACAACTTCTAATTTATCTAAAATGTCTTTTAGTTCTGATGAAATTTGAAATATACTTTGAATGTTTTCAAATAAAAGATTTGACATAAACCCACGTTTTACAACTTCTTGAGATTTCAATTTGTTTGGTATAGTCATAACCTCTTCTGCATCTATTTCCTTCATATATCCATTACTATCTTCTGCAATAACTGGGAAGAAGTTTAATAATTTCCTTATATTATTTTCTTTACTCTTACTATTTTCAGTATCTTTAGAAGATGATAAGTTATTTGCATATTCATCAAATAAGATTAATGTACGCTCTGGTGCAAAATCAAATACATAGGCATTTTCTTTAACAAATAACTCCCCTGTTTCTTTATCTGTAAATCTATATGGATTTTGAGCCCTAAATGCAGATTGAAAATATAATGCTGGAGATTTCATATTACTCAACATCATTACACCAGACCACTCAGGTACAGTTACTCCCGTTGTCAATTGTCCAACTGAAAGTGTAATTGTTTTATCGTTATTTTTAATCGCATCTCTTACTTTATCCAGGCTCTTTTGATTTTTTTTATAATCACTACTTTCATCTTCATAATCATTATTAGACTTACCATCCCCTGCTGCAATGATTATTTTATAATCCTTAAACACTTCATGTTCTTTTAATAATTTTTCTAGTGCCTTTACCGAACTTACTCTATTTAATATCCATAAAGTATGACAAAGTTTATGTCTATACTCTGTATTTGCAAATGGAAATTTTCCTTTAGTTAAATTATCTAGAAAAATTTTTACAGAATCCTCGTATTCAAAATTTCCTAATTCATCCGTCTTAAAAAATTCATTTAAATCAAATGCATAATCATAATTTTGCTCGTCAATACTTATTCCCTTTTCAATTTTTGGTTCAATAATTTTACTCATTTGATATGTAAAAAGACTTAGTGTTGGAAGCACTTCATAAGGATTATCTTCTTCTTGACAATTATCCCATTCCATTTTTGCTTTTTGTTCATCAAGATATGTCCAGTTAAATATATTTTCTTCTGCAAACTTACCAGACGATAAAGCCTTGAATGGAGTACCTGATAAATGAAGTGTAAAACTTCTTTTAATTTTTTCAAATGCTTTATCCGTTTTTAGTGTGTCTACCCCTTCGTGAGCTTCATCAATAACTAAAATATCCCAGGATAATTCTGAAACCTCTTTATATTTTTCATAATTTCCACCAAAATATTTTGATCCTTTTAAATCTTGTAAGGATATAAAATAAATCATTCCAAAGTCTTTATTGGATAATATAAAGTCATTGTATTCATTTCTTGTCATGACATCTTTATTTTTCAAACTATCTGATTCTGAAACAAACTTATAATATGGTTTTTGCCATGATATAAATTTTTCAAAATCCTCATACCATGAATTTGCAATTGCAGGTCTATTTGTTACAATCAAAATCTTTTTTGCATTTGTTTTTCTTATAAAGTCATAAGTAGTAAGAGTTTTCCCAAATCTTGGTTTTGCATTCCACAAAAATTCTTTTGATGAATTTTCATCAAAATATTTTTTAATAGTTTTAGATACAGCCTCATTTTGCTCATCTCTTAATATATAATTTAATCTTAAATCCTTTTCTAAGATTTGAGTTTCTGTATAATCTCCATTTATAAATTTATCAGTTAATTTTTCAGCTTCTTCTAAATGTTCCCCAAAATAAAACCATTCTTTAGCCGTTCCAAATTCTTGATTTTTTATTTTATTTTTTATTAAAAACTTATGTAAATCATGGTCTCTAAACCATTCCCCAGTCTTTTTCCGAGCAATCCTTTCAAACACAAGCTCTGGTGTGATGCCTATTTGACTTACTTGCTCATAAATCCTCTTCATTACATCTTCTCTAGTAGTATCACCTATTTTTACATATTTTTCTCTATCTTTAATATCATGTGATGTGTATCCATATATTTTATTTATCCTACTCTCATAAGGAATAATTTGCGTTTTATCTCTCATTTCCTATCACCAATATTTCCTCTCTAAATACTCTGGTAATTTTAACAGTCTTATATATTTGAATAAATGTTTTTTCTTCAAATTGCTCTTCAATATTTTCTTCTTCATCAATCATATCTAAAAAGTTTAATTCTTGGGCATCTACTTCATAATATTTATCAGAAAATTCAAAACTGTTTTTTCTGTTTGCAATCTCAGTATTTCCATCATTATTTTCTATTTTATGCCTAATCTGATTTATAGTGTGTTCTGTACGAGAAACTTTTATGTTTTTATTATTTTTTTTAGTTTTAACTCTCCATTCACTAAAAATAATAACTTTTCCTTCTGAGTCAATCCCTTTTAAGAAGTCTCCTTGAACTATATTTGCACTTATAATTGTCTTGGCTGATTCTAAAACATCTTTATTTTTTTTACATCTATATTTAGATAAAATTTCAAGATAGTTTTCATAGTAGGTTTGGAATAAATTTAATACGGTTTTTTCTGTATTATCCGCAAGGATTTCTATGCCATAAAGAGTTGTGAGTGCTAAAAGTGATAAGTTTTCATAATAAGAAACATCGTCTTTTACAATACTTTTTATATAATCTAATCTATATTGTAAAAGCGTAGTAAGAAAAATCCCCTCTCCAACTGATGGTTCTAAAACTGTCATATTTAAATTTTTAATGCTATCTTTGATACCTTCTAAATTTATCATTTTATTTACTATAAATTTAGGCGTAAACACTTCCCCATGATCTTTTACTCTTTTTTTACTTTTTATTAGTGAATTTACTCTTTTTTCCATCTATTCTCCCATCTGAAACTTATAGGTATATTATACTAAATAAATTATTATTAATTCAATAACTTATTAATTAGGATATATTTTATTCCATCATCCATGTGTGGAATGTACAAATGCTATAATTGGATTCTATAAACTCCATCATTAAGTTTTCAAATTTACTTATTTTATCTTCATCAAATAGATTTTTATTTTTTCTGGTTACCATATAGCATATCTTAGGTGGTGGTGTATTTTTTAATTTATAATAAACTATATTTCCACTTTCCTTAAAACTTTTAATTACGGACATAGGTGCAATACTCCAATTTCCTGGTTCATTTAGATAATGATATAGTAACGAACCTGTATTAACGGTTAATAATTTTTTTGTATTTTCTCCAAAAAAATGAAAATGCCATTGGTAAAAATCTCTGCCCCAGTTTATAAAAATCTCTTTTGATAAATCCAGTTTTGATAATTCAATATCATCATAGTAATTGCTGTCTTTATGACATACAAGATAATTTAATTCTCTAAATATTGGCTTAGAAATTACATCTGGATGTTTTATTTCATTGTAGACAAATCCAATATCCGCTTCTGATGTAGCTACTAAATTATGAATTTCATTTGAATGATGAGTTTTAATATCCAGCTTTATATTTTTATTTAATTGCATAAATGATTTATAAAGTGGTACAAATGTAAAATTATTTACTGCATCTACACTTGCAATTTTTAATGTTTGTGATAAATTTAAATTTTTTATTTTATAAGACATTTCTTTTAGCATATTCATTTGTTTGGCTATTTTTAAAAATTCTTCCCCACAGCTTGTTAAAAAAACTTTTTTAACTCCTTTTTCTCTTATAAACAGGGAAAAACCTAAATCTTCTTCTAAACTTTTTATCCTAGTACTTAATGATGATTGTGAAATGAATAAATGTTTGGATGCTTCATTTATATTTCCATATTCTACTATAGACAAAAATGCCTCAATTTGATCTATATTCATTCATACCTCTTATATATCTATTTTTTAGATATTATATAAGTAAAATATCTATTTTTATTATTATCTGTTTTATTATATTATTAAATTATAATAAAGAAAAGAGGTCATAATGAAAAACTTTAGTATAAATAATTGGGTGTATAGAGCGGATATAAACGAAATTAATAAACTTAGAAATTTTCAAGTTGCAAATATTGGCGATGCTAAAAATAGGATTGGATGTATTCCCCATTCTAGATTAAAACCTATAAATCAATTAAAACTTATAGGTTCAGCTTATACAGTAAAAGTTCCAGCAGGAGATAATTTATTGATATATTATGCAATAGACAATGCAAAAAAAGGTGATATTTTAGTGATTGATGGGGTTGATTACAAGGATAGAGCATTAGTCGGGGAGATACTAGTTTCATTTGCTATAAAAAAAGGTATCGCCGGAATTGTTGTTAATGGAGCAATAAGGGATTATGAAAAATTGAAGGAACTAAATATACCTATATATTTTTCAGGAATTTCTCCAAATGGTCCATATAAAAATGGCCCTGGCTATGTTAATTATCCAATTTCGATTAACAATGTAGTAATAAATCCCGGAGATATAATCATTGGAGATCAAGATGGACTTGTCTCAGTACGACCTGGTGAAATAGATGAAATAGTTGAATCTGTTGAAAAAATTGTCGCAAAGGAAAATTCTACTCTTTCTAAAATAAATAATGACTCTTTAGATCTAAATTGGCTATACGAATTTTTGAGTGGAAAAGATATTGATTTTTTTGGAGAAGAGTATGATGATTAATTAATCTATTCAAATAAAATAGCTACTAAAAAAAGAGAATTAGAATGAAATTAATTCTTCTAAATCTCTTTTTATTTTTATTTTTATAAAATTGAAAATCCTAAAGATTTTACATCATTATTAAAATCTATTACCGTTTCTAATGATCTTTGATTTAAATCCTTCCCAAAATCATTCATTTTCTTTAACAAATCATTTTGTACGGTTATTATATCCACTCCTAATTCATCAGCTTGAATTATATTATAAACTTCTCTTGTTGAAGCCCATAATAATTCAACATTTTTCTTTGTTTTAACAAGCTTCAATGATTCTTCCATAATAGGCATAGGATTTACCCCTAAATCAGCAATTCTTCCTGCGAATACAGAAATTATTGTATTTGATTCTTCAGATACTGCATTGACAACTTCCTTAACTTGCTCTACTGTAAAAATAGCTGTTGCATTAACATTAACACCTAATAATGATAGTTCCTTAATCAAAGGTATACTTGATTCTCCCTTTGTGTTTTGAATAGGAATTTTAACAAAAACATTTTCTCCATATTCTTTTAGAATCAACGCTTCTTTTTTCATAGTTTCAAAATCATCACCAAAAACTTCAAAAGAAACTGATAAATCCTTTATCTTACTAGTAACTTCTTTAGCAAAAGTTTTATAATCTTTAACTCCTGCTTTTTTCATCAAAGATGGATTAGTTGTGAAACCTGAAACAATACCTTTATTATATTCTTCAAGCATTCCATTTATATCCGCACCATCTGCATAAATTTTAATTTTCATATATCCCTCCTAATCTTCAACAATATGATTAATTGGCTTATCTGATGGTCTAACTATACTTGGTAAAATTAATGCGACTAATACTACAGCTGCTAAAGAATAAATTCCTGTATTATGCATAAATTCACCAACTCTACCCAAAATTATTCCTAAAACCGCAAAGTCTACATCACCGAATGTTGTATTTGCAAATCCTAATTGTCCTAAAACTGGTAATAACAATGCTGGTAAGAATGATAATAATAATCCATTTACAAATGCACCAACTATTGCACCTCTCTTACCACCTGTAGAATTACCATAAATACCTGCTGTTGCCCCACAGAAGAAATGAGGAACCATACCAGGTATGATTAAAACTCCACCCGCAAAACCTAAAATCAACATACCAACAACTCCACCGATAAATGATGAAACAAACCCTAAAACAACTGCTGTTTGTGCATATGTAAAGAATACAGCACAGTCAACTGCTGGTATAGCATTAGGTATAACTTTCTTAGCAATTCCTTGGAAAGCAGGAATCAAATCAGCTAAAATCATTCTAACTCCAGCATAAACTATCGCAACCCCAACCGCAAAGTTCAACGCTGAAATTATTGCAAATACAAATGCATTTTGTCCATTTGACAATTCTTTAGTTACATATTCTGAACCAGCAACCGCTGCTGCAAATAAGTAAAATATCATCATAGTTAGAGCAGTAGAAATTGTTGTATTTCTTAAAAATCCTAATGATTCAGGTACTTTTATTTCTTCTGTAGATTTTGAACCTTTTCCTACTAAACCACCAATAAATGCGCTAACATAATATCCTAAACTTGAGAAATGTCCCATTGCAATATCATCATTATCTGTAACTTTCAATGTATATTTTTGTCCGATTGCAGGGGAAATAGCTGACCATGCTCCTAAGAAAAATCCACCTAAAACAATTAACTCTATACCATTAAAACCAATTGACCCTAAAACAGCAGATAATAAACATGCCATAAAGAAACTGTGATGTCCTGTTAAAAATACATATTTATATCTTGTAACACGTGCAATGATCAAGTTAATTGCTAACCCTACAACTAAAATAGACATTGTTTCTACACCTAAAACTTTTTGAGCAACAGATGTAACTGCTTCATTATTAGGCACAACCCCAGTAATATTAAATCCTTTTTCAATCATCTTTGCTAAAGGGTCTAGGTTAGAAACAATAACTCCAGCACCTGCAGCTAACATCAAATAACCAATAATTGGCCCAATTGTTCCAGAAAACACCTTATGCGCAGGTCTTTTCAATGCTACTAAACCTACAAAAGCGAATAACCCCATTAAAAATGCTGGTTGTTCTAAAATATTTTTAATAAAAGATAAAATACCGTTCATAAATTCCTCCCTATTTAGACATTTCTTTTAAAATTGGTAATACATCTTCTGTAATTTTTTTCTTATTTGTATAACTTCTTATTATTGCAACCTTTTTATCACTAGGAAAAATATTTTCAAATTCCTTAACAGTTATAAATAAATCTGCATCTTTTCCAACAGCTGCATTTGAATCTACTGATTCTACCTCAACATCAATCCCGTTTTCCATCGCAATTTCTTCTACTTTCATTTTTAGTAAAAGACTGCTTCCTATTCCATTTCCACACACTGTGTATATTTTCATTATTCCTTCTCCTTTTTCTTTATTAAATTAATAATTTTTTCATAATCACCTGTTTCTAAAATCTTAATATTTTCTTCATCTTCTAAGATTTTAGATAATGCTGATAAAGCTCTTAAATGTGTTTTAGAATCAGTAGTTGCTAAAACTAAAAATACTCTTACACTTTTACCTAATAAATCTACCGGATTTTCTAAAGCCATTATACTTACCGATAATTTATTAACTCCTTTTCCACCATTTGCATGCGGCATAGCAAAACCATCTTCTAAAACAATATATGGTCCATATTCTAAAACTGAATTTATCATTAATTCCACATAAGATTCATCGATACTCTTATCATCTATTAATGGTTTTGAAGCTTCAGCAATAGCGACCTTCCAGTCATTAACCTCTTTTATCTTTGTTACTCTATTTTCATTTAATAATTCACTTAACAATGGGTCTCTCCTTTCTTTAAGTTCTTTTTTCTTTATAAAAAATTTAAATATTTCTTTTGATAATTTGTCCTCATCATAAACTTTTGCATTTTGTTTAATAATTTCTATTAATTTATTTATTGCATTTTCGCTTATAAAATAGTCAAATTTTATTAATTTTTCTGAAAGTTCAGCAATATTTTGATTAGAAAATATTGGGTTTACCAAAATTACATTATTATAATCATTTAGGTCAATTGTAGAAATTATGTAATCATAAGATTTATTTATCTTTTTTATATCTCTACTTGATATAGAATCTACTATTTCAACTGTTGGAAAATAATTTATAATTTGCATCTCTATCAATTTGGATATCATCAATCCATTTGGACATACGATAATTACCTTTATATTTTCATTTAAGAAATAATTGATATTTGACCCAAAATATACTGTAATAAATCCTATTTCATCTTCTCTTAAATTCTTAAAAACATCATTATCTATTTGATTTATGGAATCCTTAACTACTTCAAACAAATAAGAATATTCATTCTTTATATCATCCAACAAAGGATTAACTATAGGAAAATCAAATTTTATTCTGTAATAGGATGATAAAAAGTGATTAGATATTTGTTTTACAAAATTTTCTTTATCATTTATATGAATGGCAGAAAATTTTTCAAAATTAAAAATCAATTTTTCAATATAATCTTTAATTTCTGTTTTAATTTCTTTATTCCTAGTATTAGTTAAACTAGCTATATAAGCTACCAAATACACATTTTCTAAATCATTTTCAAAATCAATTATATTAGAAACAATATTGTAATAATATATATTTTTCACTTCTAAAGCATTAAAATTTAATTCTTTTAATATATATCCTTTTTTTATTCTTTTTTCACAAAAATATAAATATTTAGAAAGAGACGAAATAGAAAAATCTGTAAGTTTTAAATTTGCTTCTTTATTTATTTTTAATATTCTGTTATCTGAATATTTCAATAAATCTTCATCAAGCATTAAATGTTTCAAATAAAACTCTCTTATTAAATTTTCATCCCCTAAAACTTTGTATCGTGAATCATAAATAAGTACAATCTTAAATTTTTTTAATTTATTTTTAATATTTTCCAAATCATTTATTATAGTATTTTTACTTATAATTAACTCTTCGGATAATAAATCAAGATTTTCAACATCATCATTAAAAATCTTATCAATAATTTTATTCCTTCTATACTCTATATCTTCCACAATTTTTTTATTTAAATTAAATTCATTTTTAATTTCATCGCTCCCATGATAAATCAATAAATTATCTAATTTTTCAAGTTTTCCATGCTTTTTAATCTCATAGTTTATATCTTCTATATCATAATAAAGAGTGCGTTTTGAAATATTAAATTTTTTTAGAATATAATCAAAGTCAATATTTTGATTATTAAAAATATAATTCAGAATTTCTTTTTGTCTTTTTTTCATATCCTTTCCCTTTTCTTAAAATAATTATATCAAATGTAAACGACATCATGAATAACAAAATATTGCACAAAAATATATTATTTTGCACAGTTAATAATTGTATTATTTAATTAAATTATATTGTTTTATTTTACCCTTTATATGAAATGAAAACATAACATATGTGATTCAATGGAAACTTAGCAAATAATTCGATTTAATAAAAACAATATAAATTTTTCATACTTAATTTAAGCGCAGATAAAATAAGTATGACATAAAAATTGATAGACACACAAAATGTTCATACTTATACTAAAAATAAATAAAATAAGTATGAGCTAAATATCAGTTGATACTATAAATGTTCATACTTAATTTATGTAACACTTATGAAAGTATGATATAAATAAGTAATGATATCTTATTTATTCATACTTAAATAAAACAAATCTAATATAAGTATGACTTAAATACATAATGTCAATAAATTTGCTCATACATAAATTAAATCACCTTAATATATGTATGAGTAAATTTTAAAAAAGGATAATATATGTTCATACTAATACTTAATATCCATAAATTATGTATGAACTAATTTCATATCACAATAAATATACTCATACTAATATTAAACTTATAAAATTTAAGTATGATATAACTAAAAAAGATAGAAAAATTTAAGATTTACTTAAATTCTCTATCTTTTTTATTATCAACTATTCATTTATAACTTTTTTCTTTAACATTCCTAGAATTATAGCTCCTACTATCGCACCTGATACTATTGCAACCAAGTACATTAATGGATTTTGTACTACACCTATAACCCAAACTCCACCATGTGGTGCTCTTAATGAACAATCAAATAACATTGATAGTAATCCAGCTAATGCACTACCAATTACTGAAGCTGGTAAAACTCTAAGAGGATCTGCAGCAGCAAAAGGAATAGCTCCCTCAGTAATAAATGATAGTCCCATTATGATATTTGTAGGAATAGTTTGTCTATCTTTTGATGTAAATTTATTTTTGAATAATAACATTGCTAATGATATAGCCAATGGTGGTACCATACCACCTGCCATTACAGCTGCCATTACTGTTGATGGTCCTGATGCAAGAGAAGCTGTACCAAATACATATGCTGCTTTATTGATTGGACCACCCATATCGATTGCCATCATTCCACCTAATATTATTCCTAAAACTAATTTTGATGTACTTCCCATATTATTTAACCAATTACTAATCGCTGTATTCACAGAAGCTAGTGGTGGATTTAATATATACAACATTATTGCACCGATACCTAATATTCCTAGTACAGGGAATATTAACATAGGCTTAACACCATCCATAGATTTAGGTAAAACGTTTGTAATTTTTCTTAAAAAGACAATTAGATATCCTGCAATAAAACCAGCAGCTAACGCACCTAAGAATCCTGCTCCACCTGTATTTGCTAGATACCCTCCAACAAAACCAACAGCTAAACCTGGTCTATCTGCAATACTCATAGCTATAAATCCAGCAAGTACTGGTAACATAAAGCTAAATGCTGCTCCTCCAATTTGCATAAATAAAGCTGCAAAAGGAGTGTTTGAGCCAAACTTAGAAGGATCAATTGAATAATCATCAAGTAAAAATGCTATAGCAATCAATATCCCCCCACCTACAACAAATGGTAACATATGTGATACACCATTCATTAAGTGTTTATATATAGTTTGTCCAATACTTTGATTCTTATCTTCTACTTTAGTTTCAGAAGTTTTTTCAGCTTTATAAACAGGTCTATTTTCATCTAATACATTATTAATTAATTGGCCTGGTCTATTAATACCATCTGAAACTTTTGTAACTACAAGTCTTTTTCCATTAAATCTACTCTTATCTATATTTATATCACTCGCAATAATTATACCTTTTGCATTTTTTATTTCTTCATCAGTTAATTGATTTTCAACACCTGTAGATCCGTGAGTTTCAACTTTTAATGTATAGCCCATTTCCTTAGCTTTATTAATTAAACTTTCTGCAGACATATATGTATGCGCAATACCTGTTGGACAGCCAGTTATAGCTAATAAATCATATGAATCTTCATTATTATAAATAACAGATTTAAATTCTTCTGGAAATTTTTCCATTTCTTTTTTCTCAATGATTGATAAAAATTCTTCATTTGTTTTAGCATTTAACAAATCATCTCTAAATGATTTATCCATAAGCATCGTTGAAAGTCTTGATAAAACTTTTAAATGTTCATCTGATGAATTTTCTGGAACAGCTATCATGAAAAATAAATTTGTTGGATCCCCGTCAAGTGAATCATAATCTGTTCCGGTTGGTACAGTCATCGCCGCTAATTGCGGATTTTTAACTCCTTTTGATTTAGCATGAGGAATAGCAACGCCCTCACCAATACCAGTTGTTCCAGATTCTTCTCTTTTTAGAACATCTTGGATGTATTGATTTTTATCAAGCAAACTTCCTGTTTCAAACATTAAATCAGCTAATTTAGAAATCATTTCATTTTTCGTTGCAGGAGATTGTCCAAGACTAATTCCTCGCAATTGCAGTAATTCTCTAATTTTCATTTTTTCCTCCTATAAATTTTTATATATTTTATATATTTCTTTTTTTGTGGCCATCGTTTCAGAAAATGCTGTAGCAGAGCCACAACTAACACTAAATTTAAATGCTTCTAATAAAGAAAAATTATTTTTTAATGCATACATAAACCCAGCAAGCATAGAATCTCCTGATCCAACCGTATCAATTACTTTTCCTTTTGGTGCTTCCAAAAACATACTATCTCCATCTTCTGATAAAAAGTAAGCTCCATCTCCACCCATTGAAATTATGATGTTTTTAACTCCCATTTCTTGCAATTTTTTAGAATATTCTTCTATCTGAATTTTATCTTTTATCTCACAATCAAATAATTCTTCTAACTCTCTAAGATTAGGTTTTATAATTTTGGGTGAATAATCTAATGTTTTCTTTAATGATTCTCCAGTTGTATCAACAGCAATATTAATATTTTTATCAGATAATTTTTCCATAATTTTCGCGTAAAATCCATTATCCATAGATGAAGGAATACTACCCGATAAAAATAAATAATCTCCATCTTTTATATCATCAAGTTTATCAAACAATTTCTCAATTTCTTGTTGATCTACATTTAATCCTGGTCCATTTATTTCAGTTTCTTTTTCACTTTTTATTTTTGTGTTTATTCTTGTGAATCCATTTTTAACACATATAAAGTCCGTTGATAAGCCTTCTTCTTTTAACATTCTATCTATTTCTTTTCCTGTAAATCCAGCTATATATCCTAGTACTATGCTTTTTTCATCTAAATTCTTCAATAATTTACTTACATTAATCCCTTTTCCACCAGCATTAATGCTTTCTTCTATCATTCTATTAGTTTCACCAATTTTAAGATTATCAAGTCTTACAATATGATCAATTGCAGGATTTAACGTTAAAGTATAAATCATAATTCCTCCTATAATTTCAAAATTTTACCAATAAAATGGTCTTTCTCAGATTTTTCTGTAATTATTTCTGTTGATAAATCGTTACAAAAACTTACTTGCGATACTATATCAAATTTACTTGAATCTGCTAAAATATATGTCTTTTTACATCTTTTTATCGCTTCCGACTTAATCATAGCCTCATTAATGTCTGGAGTAGTGAATCCAAAATCTTTATGAATACCATTAGTTCCAAAAAATCCCAATGTAAAATTAAACTTCGCCAAATATTGTATTGCTGATACCCCTATTATCGAATCTGTACTCAATTTAATTTCACCTGGCAAAATATATACTTTATATTTTAATGCAGATAACTCTCTTGCAATCCATATTGAATTTGTAACAAATACAACATTATTTGCTTGAATATATGTAATCATCGCTTCTACACTTGATCCAGCATCCATATAAACAAAATCATTATCATGTATCAATCCAGCTGCAAATTTCCCTATCGCAAGCTTCTGTTTAATATTAACATTTATTTTATCATCCATTCTATCTTCAGTAGTTATGTAATTTATATTCTTGATTGATTTTGCACCCCCAAATATTTTTTTGATTTTTTTTGATTCATCCAGTTCATTTAAATCTCTTCTAACAGTTGCTAAAGAAACATTTAAATAATCAGCTATTTCTTCAGTTTTTAATGTATTCTTTTTATTTATAAATTCAATTATTTTAGATAATCTTTCCTCTTTAAGCATGTAATCACCTCTTACAATATATAAAATACCACCTTAAACAATCAATGTCAATCATTTTAAATCAAAAAAAAATCATTTAACTTCAAGCTGTTAAATGACTTTTTCCTCGAACTATCAAATTATACAAATACTCAGCATTCTTCCTTAAAATTTTTCTTTAACTTCATTGCTCAAGTCTGCATTTCTAATATAATCTGCCGCTCTAACATATTTTCCATTTCTAAAATATGGGAAATCACTTCCCATCAATATTTTTTCTTATCCAAATACTTCAACACTAAGTTTTATTGCTTCTTCTAAAAAGTTTGCTGAATCAAAATAAAATTTATCTAAAAGTGTATCTTTCGAACTTTCATCAAAAGAATCCCAATCTTAATAATTATCTTGGATTCTTTGCATTTGGAAACCTATCCCTCCTCCAAGATGAGCAATGTGGAATGTAAAATTCTTAAATTTATAAAGTAAAAGAGATTAGAAATTTTCATCTCTAATCTCGTATTATCATTTTATTTATTTAATTTTATTCCTATAAACCTCATAAGCTCCAAACATTCCAGCGGTATTACCCAATTCAGCAAATTCAATATTTGTATACTGTTTTACAAAATTATTTGTGTACATTTTTTCAAATTTTTCTTGAATTATCGGTTGAAGATATTCTTTTTGTTCCATGATTCCACCACCCAGAATTACATATTCAGGATTTAATAGGCTAACAGAATTCACAACTAAATTAACAATATTTTCAACCAATTTATCAATTTCTTCAACACAAATTTGATTTTTGTAGTTTATAGCTTGATCAAATATCCATTTCCCATCTATTTCTTCAATATTAATTCTTGATTTAACATTATTTACAAGAGATGTTGTTGAAGCTATTTTCTCAATATTTTGCCCGTTAAATATTGAATATCCTACTTCTCCACCACTAAATGAATGTCCGAATAAAAGTTTTCCATTTACATATAATGCTCCTCCTACTCCAGTACCAATAGTAAACATTAACGCATTTTGTACATCCCTATATTTTGCTTGAGTAAGCTCTCCAAGTAACGCACAATTTACATCATTTTCAACGGTTGATTGTAAATTATATTTTTGCATAATATATTTTGAAATTTCGGTACCTTTGTAATTTGGAATATTTTCATTAGCATAGGCTATTTTACCATTCATACTATCAACAATTCCTGCAGTAGATATCGCAACACCGCTTATTTTATGATATTTTTGTGTTTCATCAATTATGAATGAAATCCTATCAAGCATATTAAAAGAACTATCCTTAATACCTGTTTCGTAGGAATTTAATTGTGTGAATTTTGAATTTTCAAATATCCCTGTTTTAATATTTGTCCCGCCTATGTCTAATGTTAAAATCATTATTTACTCCATTATTTTATAAATTTTTGATAAATATTTTCTGCTTCTTCTTTTTGTGCTTCTGTAATTTGAGCCATTGGCTTTCTTGAATAGAATTGTTTGTCAGAGTTTACTTCTCTTTGTAAAATGTATTTTAATGTTTGATAAAGTCCATTATTTAAAACAGCTGAAATAAAATCATTTGTCAAATTTTGAATTTCTAATGCTTTTTGTAAATCATTTGATTTTACAGCATCAAATATTTCTCTTGAACGAATACCATTTACATTATATGTTGATCCAATTGCACCATCTACATTATTAGCAACAGCTGGAACTAACATTTCATCAAATCCTGAGAAAATTAATTGTTCCTTAAATGCTTTTCTCAATCTTTCTAATAAGTAGAAATCTGCTGATGTGTATTTTACCCCAACTATTCTTGGTAACTTAAATAATCTTTCAAAATCTTTAATTCCCATATCAACACCTGTTAATAGTGGGATTGAATAAATAATTAAATCATTTTCTACATTTTCTGTAATTTCTTTATAATAGTTGTAAACTTCATCAGCATTAAATCTATAATAGAATGGTGTTACCGCTGAAATTGCATCGTATCCTAATTCTGTTACAAACTTTCCTAATTCAATTACTTCATAAATATTTGAACTTCCCACTTGAGCAATTAATTTAATTTGATCTTTCGCTTCATCTTTTGCAATTTCAAATATTTGTTTCTTTTCTTCTTTTCCTAGTAAAAAGTTTTCACCACTTGAACCACCAACATAAAGTCCGTCTATTTTCATTTTATCAATATTATGTCTGATAATTTTTCTTAATCCTTCTTCATTTACACTTCCATCTTCATTAAATGGTACCAATAAAGCTGAATACAAGCCTTTTAAGTCTTCTCTTAACATTTCTCCTCCAAAATTTTAATATTTACAATACATATACTATAATAGTATTAAATGAAAAAAATTAAAAGAGGAAATTATGAAAAAATATAAAATTATGAGTTTTAATCTTAGATATGAAAACGAATTTGACAAATATTCTTGGAATATGAGAAAAAATAGTGTAAAAAAAGTTATTGAAAAATATTCTCCTGACTTTATTGGATTTCAGGAAGTTAAAGAAAATCAGCTTAAAGACTTAAAAATTTTATTTGAGGATGAATATGATTTTTATGGAATTTTCAGAGATGAAACTGAAGGAAAAGAAATGAATCCAATATTTATAAAAAATGATAAATTCAAATTAAGTTATACAAATACTTTTTGGCTATCAGAAAAAATCACAGAAAGATTTAATATAGGATGGGATGGTGATTTAGCAAGAATTTGTTCATTTGGAATTATTTCAGACAAATTGACAAATGAAAATTTATTTATTTTCATGAACACACATTTCGACCATGTAGGAATTAAGGCAAGAATGAATTCCACTGAATTAATTATAAATTCAAGTAAATTATTAAGCTTAACATTCAATATTCCCACTATAATTACTGGGGATTTCAACACAAGACCAATGGATGGATATATTGACAAATTAATAAATCATAAGGACTTCGATAATAGCTTTAATCATTTTAGCGATAAGGAAAACTCACTTACAATTCACAATTATAAAGACGATATTGAAGGACAACCTATCGATTATGTATTTACTCAATATCCAATCAAAATTTTAAGCAGCAAAATAATTAGAGACAAATTTGATGATATTTTCACATCAGATCATTATCAAATATTAGTTGAATTTGAAATGTAATTATTTATTTTTTAGTATAGTTTAAATATTATGAACAGGAATTTAATTTTTAAATTTCTGTTCCATTTTTTTTGCTGTTAAGATAGCTCTTTTTGGAACAGTTTTTGCAATTTTACTTTTTCTGTTCCATAAAACAAAAAGAGATAGAAATTTTTATTTCTATCCCCAAAAATTATATATTTTTATCAAAAACTAATTCTAAATAATATGTTAATTATTCATCCTTGTTTTTTCTCTTTTTAATAGCTATCCAGCCTAGTCCTACTACAGCAACTAAAACCGCACCAATAAATACTGGTAACTTAAAGTTATCTCCTGTTTCTGGATTTTCAGGTGATTTTACTGGTGGCGTCACTGGCGGTGTTACTGGCGGTACTGGTGGCAATGGTGGTTTATAACTGTTAAATATCTTAAATTCATTTTCAACTTTTGTATAGATTACATCATAGATTGTTGATCCAAATGTTATCTTTCCATCTTTTTCGCCTTCTTCCTTAACAGTATACACTATTTCCTTACCATCTTTATACTTATCTAAGTTTTCAAATGTTGCTTTCCAGTCTACTTCTTTTATCAACAACACTTTTTGATTTGTCGCTTCCCCATTTGCATATAGTCTTACTACTATACTTTCTGGAAGCTTGTTGTCTTGGTTATTGTTATCTAACCATACTTTTTCTACTGGGATTGAAGTTTTTTCTGGTAATTTTGTATTTCTTATTATAACTTTAATTTCTTCATCATTACTTATATCTTTAGAATTAATTATATTATTTTTATAAGAAACGTCATATTTACCATTATTTATTTCTTCTACTATATATATAATTTCTTTATTTCCTGCATACTTTGGTAATTTTTCAAATCTAGTTTTAAAATTATTATCTTTATTCAATAATCTTTCTTCTAATACATATTTTTTATCAGAATCGACCGCTACTAGTTTTATTTTTATTTCTTCAGAATCTAGGTTAAGCCATTGTTTTTCAACTTCTATATTAAATAGATCATTTTTTTCTCCATAGTAAACACTTCCATTTGTCCCTATCGCTCCACCTCTTGAAGAAATATTATTTTCGAAAAATACTGTTGCTCTAGATTTCGCAAAATCTAACCCATTTAATGTTTCATCATTAATTTCAAATAATAGAATTTTTAAAATTAAACTCTCCTTTTATTTCTACATCTAAAGGTCTATTTTCATCTTCCAAATACTGTTTTAACTTTTCAAAAGTATCTATATTTTCACTATTTTTTAAAATTTCATTACTTGCTTGAGCATATGAAACATTAAAAATAAAAAAAGTGAAAATTAATACAAATAAAAATTATTTTATTTTATTCATTTATACCTCTTTCTTTATTAAATTTTAATTAAAACTCTAAATCCTTAAATTTTTCTGCAATTAAATATGCTACTCCATTAAAATCACCATAATTTTTCACGACGAAATCAGTGAAATATTTATATTTTTCTTCTCTCTCATCACGCATTCTTACTAAGGTTTCTATGCCTCCATACGATAATGGTCGGTTTTTTGTAGACAATTTTTCTAAATCTCTATCAATTCTAAAAATAATTGAATTAGTTTTTAAGTAATAATAATTATCTAGTTTTTGTACAACACCTCCACTTGTAGAAATTACTGCATTTGTTAGATTTGCAAGTTTTTTAACAACTAAAGATTCTTTTTCCCTAAAAGATTCTTCACTTCTTTCAAGAAGATATTTTGAAGGACTTATACCATATTCACTTGCAAACTCTTTATCCAAATCTATGTGTTTTCTATCAAGTATTTTAGCAAGTTTTTTACCTATTGTTGTTTTTCCAGCACCTGGCATTCCTACTAAAACTATATTTAATTTAGACTTCACAAATTCAGTAACAATTTTCTCGAATTCTATATCATCAAATCTTTTTCTTGATAAAATTTCTATACTCTTCTTTTCTTGATACATAGTTTTATATACACCATTTATTGCTTTAATACCAAACTTTTTAGCATCTAAATATAATTTTGAAAATATTGTAGTGGTTGAAATATCAATTAAACACTCTAATTTAGAGTTTTCAAAGTTTATTTCTGGTACTATATCTAAGTCGGAAAATTTTGTAAGATTAAACGCAATATCGAAATTTGAAAAAATAATTTCTTTTGAATGATTTAAATCATGAATGTGTACATTTCCTGCATTCAACGATTTCAATACATATTCTATAGTTTTTATTGACTCATCTTTTTTTATAATTAAAATATTTTTTCCAGTTAAATTAATATTATGTCTATTTAATAACTTTATTATTCCAAAATATTCAGTATTAAAACCAAATTTTCTATTTCTATAAAATTGCACTAAATTAACTTCATTTATTTCTTGGACTTGATCTGTAACATTATCCAAATACTTAATAATCTCAGTTTTATATGGATACGCTATATTTAATCCAACAAAATTTTTTCTTTTTAATAAATTTTCAAGTAAATTTTCATCAGGCTTAAATCTAAAATATTTTTCATCTAAAAATTTTTCATAAATGAATTTTGTTAAATCGTAATTACTTTTATCTCCAACATATGCATATTTTGAATTATATTTTTTTTGTATATAATTATTTCTCTTTTTGCTAATATCAGACAAATAATCAAGAAATTCAGTAATATATTCATCATATTCCATAGTTTTTTCCGAAAAATTTATCTCATTACAATTTTTATCAATTATATCGATATTATTCTTATAAATATATTCAAAAAGCACATCTCCCATATTAAATCTTTCATCAACAAGCTCAACAATTTGTTCATCTATTGTAGAAATTTTTTCTTTAATATATTCAATTTTCTTTAATTTATCTTCATTATTTAATTGCATCATTCCTCTATTATAAAAAAAAGGAATCAAATTTGAATCCTTTTTTTAGTGTTCGTATTTTATTAAAGTAAATGTATTGTAATCTCCAAATAATTCAATTCCTTTTAGATCTTCTAACTCAATTAAAAATCCAGCACAAACAACTTTTGCACCTGTTTCTTCAATAATTTCTAATGCAGCTTTTGCTGTACCACCTGTAGCTAATAAGTCATCAATTAAAAGAACTTTATCGCCTGGTTTTAATACATCTGCATCAATTTCAATTTGATTTTTACCGTATTCTAAGTCATATTCTTTAGTAATTACTTTTCCAGGTAATTTCCCTGGTTTTCTTACAGGTATAAATCCCTTATTTAATTTGTAAGCCATTGGAACTGCAAATATAAAACCTCTTGCTTCAATACCTGCAATATAGTCAAACTCTAAATCTTTAACTTTTTCACATAGTATATCAACTGTTTCTTTAAAAGCATCTTTATCTTTTAGTAATGTTGTTATATCTTTAAAACTGATTCCTTCTTTTGGAAATCCTTCAATGACTCTAACTTTAGATTTTAAATCCATTATATCCTCCATTTTCATAACGAAAACTAATTATTTGGAATGTCCATATATTATTCTACAATAAATATACCAATACTACAAGCTAATTATTTTTTGCATTTTTTATTATAACTTCAATTATTTCCGGTCTATTAAATATTCTTTTCGCAAAAGGGAAGTTATTTCCCAATCCTCTAGAATTGTACATTACAGTATTATTTTTTGAAAAAATACCTCCACAATATTTTCCAAAAAATCCTTGTCCAGATGAAAAAACTCCCTTGTTAAATATTCTTGCCTGTCCTCCATGAGTATGTCCTGAAAAAATTAAATCAATATTATATTTTACATACAAATCAAAAAACTCAGGTCTATGAGATAATAAAATCTTAAATTCTTCTGACAAATTTTTCGTAATATTGCTTAAAACTTGATCCATATCTTTTCTGATATCTTTCTTCACTTTTTTATTTTTGCTTATATATTCAGACGGATCATTTACCCCTAAAATACTTATCCCTTTATAATTTATAACTTCATCATCTAAAACTCTAACACCTTTTGAAATCAAAATTTCTTTTAATTTTTCAAAATCTCTATATCCTTTTTCGTGATTTCCTGTAACAAAAAATATTTCGCTGTTAAATAAATCAATTAAATCAATAGCATTTCCATGACCTAAATATCTCCTGTCAATTATATCTCCAGTAATGAAAATTAAATCATAATTATTTTTTAATAATTTTTTTATCTTGGATTGCTTTTTACCAAACTGGTAATTGTGTAAATCTGAAATATGTAGTATATTCAATTCTCTAATTGAACTTGGCAAATCTCTATAAATAATATGTGTGTTTACAATTGGATTTGCATTTTCAAATAATATGTACACTAAAAATAATAAAATTGTAATAAAAATAATTAAATAAATCATAATTTGTTTTTCCTAAACTTTAATCCATATAGTCTTGCAAATTTAATGATATTATAAGCGATTTATCTATCTTTCTCATAGTTTTTTCATCTAAACTGCCAACTTTATCTCTCAATCTTCTTTTATCAATAGTCCGTATCTGTTCCAATAAAACTACCGAATTTTTTGGAAGATTAATATCGCATAAAATCTGTACATGTGTTGGTAAATTAGTTTTATTTTGTTGAGAAGTGATAGCCGCAATAATAACTGTAGGACTATATTTGTTTCCCATATCATTTTGTATTATAACAACCGGTCTAATGCCCCCCTGTTCAGATCCAATAACAGGACTTAGATCAGCGTATAAAACATCTCCTCTTTTAACTTTCAACGTCTCTCCTTATTTTTTATATACTCTATAAACTCTATTAGAAATTGATGTCATTATTTCATAAGAAATTGTATCAGCCCAATCAGCTATTAAATCAGGAGAAATATCTTCTTCTCCAGATTTTCCGATAAGTACAACTTCATCATGCACTTTAGCATCAATATGACTAATATCAACCATTAATTGATCCATTGTTACTCTTCCTAGAATTTTAGCCCTTTTACCATTGATTAATACATATCCCTTATTTGAAATAAGTCTAAAATAACCATCAGCATATCCAATAGAAACTGTTGCTATCTTCATTTTTTTATCTGTAACAAAAGTATGGTTATATGAAATACCTTCCCCTTTTTCAAGTTCTTTTATAAATGAAATTTTTGAAATTAACCTAAATGAATTTTCAATTCCAACATTAAATTTTTCTTTCATATATTTTGATGGATACATTCCATACAATGAGATACCTGATCTAAACGCATCATATTTTACGTCATAAGCCAAGACACCAGCATCATTAGATAAATGCTTAATCCATTTTTCATTTATATCCTTTAATCCATCTACTGCTTTTTGAAATTTTTCATACTGCAAATTTGTATAGTTTCTATCTTCTTCATCAGCACTTGACAAATGTGAAAACATTCCTTCAACATGAATATTTTCCATGGAATTAATTTTTCTGATTTTTTCAAAATTTTCTTCATTAGGCTTAAAGCCAAGTCTATTGTGTCCAGTCTCTATTTTAATATGACCTCTAATGCAAAGTCCTAATTTATTCATTTCTTCAGCAATTTCTAAATCATAAATATTTACAATTACATTATATTCATTTAAATATTTATAGTTTTCAGGATGAATATAGCCCAAAATTAATATATCTTTTTCTATACCCGATTTTCTAAGTTCAATTGCTTCATTTATAGTTGCTACACAAAACATATCAACTTCATTTTCAATAAATTTTGATATTTCTACAGATCCAAGTCCATAAGCATTAGCTTTAACAACAGCAAAAAACTTTTTATTTGATAAGCTCTTTAATATTTCAACATTCTTTTTAATAATATTTAAATCAACTTCAAGTATATTTGCATCGATCACCATCTATTTCTCCTATTGCATATGGTAAATATTCTATAATATGTCTAGCTATCAGTCCTGTTTTTCCAAATCTTTTTGATGCTAAATCTCCAGCCATACCATGTATAAAACATGCCAACTTAAACATTTCTATACTATTTTCTCTAGCTAAAAATGCAGCAACCACTCCAGTTAAAACATCACCAGATCCAGCAGTTGACATACCACTATTTCCTGTTTGATTAATATATATTTGATTTCTATCTGCGACAATGCTGTTTTTACCCTTTAATAAAATATTTAAATCATATCTATCTAAAAAATTATGTATAAATCCTTCTCTATCATATAAAATTTCATTTAATGAATATCCTGATATTCTTGAAAACTCCATTTCATGCGGAGTTATATATATATTATCTTTTATCAGTTCCGGATATTTAGCAAGAATATTTATAGCATCTGCATCAACTACAACCGGTCCATCAAAATTATTTAACACTATTTCTAAAATTCTTCTTGAATTTTCTGAAACTCCCATACCCGGGCCGATAGCAACAACAGATTTATTTTGAATAGCATTTAGTAAATCTTCTCTTCTAAAATTACCAAAATTAGATTTTCCGTTATCGTCTAGAGTAAGAATGATTTGTTCAGTTGTTTTGCATTCTAAAGTATCAGCAACACATTCTGGAACCAATGCGTAAACTAATCCTGCACCAGATCTCAATGCAGCTTCCGATGCTAAATAAACAGATCCTACCATTCCTCTAGATCCCCCAATGATAAGTATTTTACCAAAATCATATTTATTGGAATCTTCCTTCCTTTCCGGAAGCATCGAATTGGAAAATTTATTATGTTGTATTTCTAATAATTTACATACAGATATAGCATAGTCTCCATCATGGCTAATTGTAATATTGATGCTTTGTATATTTTCTTTATCCATTAATAATTTAATTTTATCTTTTTCAATATTAACATAAGGAGCATTTTTTTCATTATGAAGGATTTCTACATCTAATAAACCTAATTCTTCGAAAATCCCTACTCCAAATGCTTTAGTAACTGCTTCTTTAGCCGCAATAATCCCAGCAATGCTATTTTTATTTAAATTTCTAGATTCTAAATATTTTTTTTCAGCATCAGTAAAAAATTTATCTAAAAATCTCTCTCTAGTAAGAAGTTTCTCAACTCTTTTAATTTTAAAAATATCAATTCCTATCATAATATTCTCCTTATAAAAATGATATAATATATATTAAATATATCACTATTAAAAACTTTTGTAAATTTAGAAAATATGAGAGGATTGCATGAACTACATAAATAAGTTACTTTTTACAAATGATTATGGTTTTTTTGATAAAATATCAAAAGAACAAATAAGAAAATTAACCATGATAAATATAGAGCATTTTAATTGGTATACAACTGATGATTTTACTAAAGCCAAAAATCACTGTGCTGCTGTAACATCAACTAATTTAGATTTATATTTTACAAAATTAAATTATTTTTCTAAAGAAGATGTATTTAATGAGCATCATTCTAAAATAAAAAATGGTCCTGTACTAAGTTTCAAAAATAAAACTAAAAAGATACTAAGTTCAAAGGGTAAGGAAATTAAAAGTAAGACTTTTAATTTTAATAAAATTAAACATATAAAAGAATCTGTAAATAAAAATAATATATCAGCTATTTTACTCTATTCTTCTCTATTTAGCTGGCATTGGATTTTATGTGTTGGATATATTGAACTATATAACAATACTGATGTATTGATAATAATAGATAATTGGTACAATAAAATTAGATATTACATTCCAAATAAAAAAAGTAAAATTGTTAGTGTTATAAAATTTTACGAAGATAAAAACTGACCTCAAAAAAACTGATGTACGATCAATTTTCAGAGGTCAGTTTTTCTAACTGTCTATTATTTAATTTGCGAATAGAATTTTATCTATCGCCACCGAAAAGATTACCTATTTTATCAGCAACTCCTGATACTTCTGATCCTAATTTACCTTTGATATCAGAAATATTTCCTAAATTTTCTGTTAAGAATTTTTCTGCATCAGCTCTATTTACTCCAAATTTTGTTTCTAATAAATCAAACAATTTATTTGGTGTTTCCTGAATTTCACTTACCTCTGATTGAGTTAATTCTCCATATTTTTCTTGTACTAATGTAACTACTCTACTTAAATTTTCTTTTAATAATTCTAACATATTATCCTCCCTAATTTTTATATTATATATTTACCCTAATATAATCATTTTCATTCATTAAACTTGTAACTTTTTATCATCTCTATAAACTTCATCTATTATCGCAGATCCTAAACAAACTTCCCCATCATACAAAACAGCTGCTTGACCAGGAGTTACAGATTTTATGTGATCATAAGTTATTTCCAAATGATCATCATCTAAAAATTTAACTTTCACTTCTATATCTTTTTGTCTATATCTAAATTTTGCCGTACACTTAAAATCTTTTTTTTCAAAATTTTTATTTGATGAAACAAATCCAGATGCTAATAGCCTATTAGAAAATAGATTTTCATTGTCAGAACCTTGGCATACTAATAAATTATTTTTTTCCAAATCTTTTCCACAAACAAACCAAGCTTCGCCATCTCCCCCAATGCCTAGTCCTTTTCTTTGACCAATTGTATGATACATTAGCCCTTGATGTTTACCTAATACTTTCCCAGTATCTATATCTACTATTTTTCCAGGTTTTGCAGGAAGATAATTAGATAGAAATTCATTAAAATTTCTTTCACCTATAAAACAAATCCCTGTAGAATCTTTTTTAGTCGCAGTAGCTAAATTATATTTTTTTGCAATTTCCCTAACTTCTGATTTTTCCAAATCTCCTATAGGAAACATAACATCTTTAATTTGTTCTTGAGTTAATTGTGATAAAAAGTATGTTTGATCTTTATTATCATCTAATCCTCTTAGCATTTCAGCTATACCATCATCATTTCTTCTAATCCTTGCATAATGTCCAGTAGCCAAATAATCTGCTCCCAAATCTTTTGCAAAATCTAGAAACGCCTTAAATTTAATCTCCTTATTGCACATAATATCAGGATTAGGTGTACGACCTTTTTTGTATTCATCTAAAAAATACGAAAACACTCTATTATAATATTCTTCTTCAAAATTAATGGAATAATATGGTATTCCTATTTCATTACATACTGCAACAGCATCCTTAAAATCTTCTTCAGCTGTACAAAATCCATTTTCATCCGTATCATCCCAATTTTTCATAAACACGCCTGTAACATTATAACCTTGTTGCTTTAGTAATAATGCAGCAACGGACGAGTCTACTCCTCCACTTACTCCTACTACAACTTTTATATCTTTATTTTCTTTCATTTAAAACTCTTTCTTTCATAAAATTCAGTTAAAATTTTTATAACTTTGTCTATTTCTTCTTTAGTATTTGAAAAACCAAAACTAAACCTAATTGATCTTTTAGCTCTTTCTTTATCATACATGTTTTCTATAACATAACTAGGTTCTAATGCTCCTGCAAGGCAAGCTGATCCAGATGAAACATATATGTTATTCATATCCAAATAAGTCAACAATAAATCACTCTTAGCAAATGGAAAATATATATTTACAATATGATTTGTAGAATATTTTTGATCTCCATTAATTTCAAATGGAATATTTTTTAATTCTTCTATAAAATATTCTTTAACATTCCAAATTCTATCTCTTTCTTCAATAGTAGGCTCTATGGATTTTGCCATAGACATGGCTGCAAGTAAATTTGAAGTACCTGCTCTTTGACTTTTTTCTTGATTACCACCATTTATCAATGGTTTTATTCTATTTTTCAAATAAATAATCCCAAATCCATTCATCCCACCTAATTTATGTCCAGATAAACTCATTGAATCACAATTTAACTTATTTACATCTATGTCAATATGACCTAATGCCTGTACAGCATCTACATGAAACCAAATATTTTTATCTTTCAGGTAATTGCCAACCTCTTCAACAGGTTGAATAATTCCAGTTTCATTATTTACATATATCAAACAAACCAATTTAGTTTTTTCAGTAATTTTAGAAATCAAATCTTCTAGATCTATTCTACCCGAATTTTGAGAATCAATTAAAATAACTTTTGAATCAACATTTTTCAATGATTCTAAAACTGATTTATGCTCAATCATACTGCTAATAATTTCAACATTTTCGTCATCAAAATTTTTTATAACCATATTATTTGATTCACTCGCACCACTTGTAAAAAATACATCTTTTGGACTTGAATTAATTGAACCCGCAATTATTTTTCTTGCTTCTTCCAAATATTTATTACTTTTTCTACCTAATGTATGTGTACTACTTGGATTTCCATCATATTCTTCAATTTTATTTATTAAATCTTGCAAAACATCTTTTCTTTTCAATGATGATGCAGCATAGTCTAAATATGTCATATCAACCTCTTTCTATATCAATTATACTAGAATCATCTTTTTTTGTGAAGAACAATAGTTTTGGGTATAATTGCTTATAAACTAAATTAATTTTGAGGTAATGATGAGTAAGAATATAAATGATAAAATTATTTTAAGAAATGGGCATATACTTGATAACCAAATTGTGCTCCCACCTATGTGCACGTATATCGGATTGAAAGGTGGTTACGTCTCTGAATAAACATTAAATTTTTATAGTGTTAGGTCTAAATCTGCTGGACTAATTATTGTAGAATTCAGATATGTAAGTAAGAATAGTGGTCCTTCCTCACCTAAAAATACCCCTGAGCAATTAGGAATTTATGATGATAGTCATATAGATGGATTAAAAAAACTTGCAAACACCCTAAAAAAATGGAAATAAAGTAATACTACAAATAAAACACGGTGGAGTCAAAGTTAAAAATAAAGAAAAATTTGGTCCAAGCTCAATAACTCCTGATATTAACGAACTTACAAATCAAGAGATAAATCAAATAATTAAAGATTTTGGTATTTCTACAAAAAAAGCATTTTTAGCAGGATTTGATGGAGTTGAAATACATGGAGCAAATCATTATTTATTACAACAATTTATGTCAAAAAATACAAATCGTAGAAATGACAGTTGGGGAAGAAATTTATCTAAAAGAATGAATTTTCCAATAGAAGTTGTAAAAGAGGTAAAAAATCTATATCTGAATTAAAATTAAATAAATTTATTTTAGGTTATAGAATAAGTCCAGAAGAAATTCATGGCACTACTCCAGGATATCTATACCAATCATCTTTACAACTAATAAAAGAAATTTCTAAATATGATTTAGATTACATACATCTTTCTCTAAATGAATATAATCAAACCCCATACAACAAAGGGGAACAAAGACCCTATGCTGAACTATTTAAAAATATTTTAAATGACAATACAAAATTAATAATTACCGGAAACATAAATGATAAAAATTCCCTAAACGACGCACTTATCCACGCAAATTTAGTAGCATTAGGAAGACAATCTCTTATATATCCCCTATTTACTAAAAAAATATTGGAAAATAGAGAAGATGAAATAATAAGAGAAATATCACCATCCCAATTAATAAACACAAAATAGCAAGATAATATATTGAAATGTTTACAAATCCTAATGTAAATTTAGGTGAAATAAAAAATATAGAAAGTATTAGACATTTAAGAACCGGAGAGTTTTATTAAAACATATTACAAAATTTATTTAGAATAATTTCGTAACTTTTATTGAATTGAAAATAGATGAGAATATTCTATTCGATTTTTCACACTTTGCGTTTCATGACTTTTTTGGAACAGAATTTTAAAAACTAATTTTCTGTTCCAAAAAATTAATTCCATAAATTGAACTACTTTTTCTTAAAAGTATTTCTATGAATACTCTCAATCGTGATTATAGTGCTAAGCTTTTATATTATTCTTTAGAATCAATATTAAGCGAAATGGACTTTATTAGATTCAGACAACATTGAAACAAATTGATTTTTTGTTCTAATCTATGCACCCTTGATTGTAAACTTGTCACCATTCTTTCTAACTCTTTCTTTCCCATTCCTTGTTCCTTTCTTATCAAATCTATTTTGTACAAATTTTAAATAATTAAGAATCAACGGCTCGCTTTATTTGAAGCCAATCAAAATAAGATGTTCCTTTTAACGCTTCTGTTATTTTTTCTAATTTTTCTTCTTTATTTTCCATATTCCCTCCTTTACACAAAATTCATTATTATATCAATCACAGTTAAAGCAATTAATACATAAAGTAATATCTTTATTGTCTTTTCGCCGTTTTTCATATATAATTACAAGTGAGTTAGTTAAGGCTTATCGCCCTAACTTCTCTAGGATTATAAAGATGATGTCTAACACTTTTTCAATTATCATTAGTATCGTTAGTACTATGATTAATTTTGTGTTTAAATTGTCATCTTTTTTTGTTCCCTGTTTCCGTCTTCTTCTCACTTGTTTTCCCCCTCTCTTCATTTCTTGATTATATATTATCACGGTTTAGCCGTGATGTCAAGTTTTTTTATTTTATTTCGTGTTTTTTTTATAAAATATAAAAAATATATTTTTTTTACCGTGAAAATGTAGTATATTATCTTTAGGAGGAAAAATGAAATTAGAAAATAAAGAAGTTTTATCAAAAAACTTAAATTATTATATGGATAAACATGGAATATCTAGAAATGAATTGTGTGAGAAATTAGATTTAAAATATATGACTTTATCTGATTGGATTAATGGTAAAACCTATCCAAGAATAGATAAAATTGAATTATTAGCAAATTTCTTTGGAATAAATAAATCTGATTTAATTGAAGATAAAAGAAAAACAAAAACCTCCACCCTTACAGAACAAGAACAACGATTATTAAAAAACTACAATTCAACAACCGAAAAAGGAAAAAAAAGAATAATGACAACATCAGAAGAAATGGTAGAACTTTACCCTATTATCGATAGAGAAATGATATTAAAATTCTTTGAAGAAAATGAAATGCAATCTGCTGCTTTATCTGGTAAACATCTTAACAATAAATCTGATGAAGAACTTTATACGATTTATAAAGCCATTAAAGGTGATTAATGAAAAAACAAGAAATTAAAGATATTGTTGCTGGATTAGTAGAAGAATGTGGATCAAGGAATATTTATGATATATTAGATTATTTGAATATAAAAGTAATCGTGACAGCAATTGAGGATACTATTTTCGTTCGTATAAGAGGTGAAGAAATAATATTGTTATCTGATACTGAACCAGAAGAGTTAATACCTTTCGCTCTTGCTCATGAAGTTGGTCATGCTGTGCTTCATGATGTTGAAATGTGGTATTTTGAGAAACTTGGCATTTCAAAAAAATGCTACGAAGATGAAGCTGATTATTTTGCATTTAAGCTATTAGATAAAAAAATAGATAAAACTCTTAATTATACGATTGAAGAGTACGCTAAAGAATTATGTGTTAGTGAAAACACAATAAAATATGTCGTAGGTTTAGAATAAAAATAAATATTAATATTAGAAAAAAGGAGAAAATAAATAATGGCTATTAATTTATATAAACGCTTTTAAAAAAACTAAAACGCTTTTTATTTATCATAAATAGCAGATTTTAGCCATTATAAAAGACTTATATATAGCTATTAAAACGCATTTGTAATGCTAATTAATTACTTTGTAAAATTTGTGAGTAACCCAAATCAAGTATAGTCGGTGAAATGGTTGGAGTTTATAAGGTTAGGTAGGTTGGTTGGTTGGAGAATAAAGGAGAAAAAATGGATAATGAACAAATTGAAATAAAAAACAAGTTAAACACGGAAGCGTTAAATGAAATAAGTAGTTTTTTAGCTAATTCAGATTTTAAGAAATCAAAATTATTGTCATATTGGTTTAAGGATTATATTAAATTTTTATCTTTTGAAGATAAATTTGATTCAAAAAGATTAGTGAGATACAAAAAAGGAACTATTTTAAAAGTAAATTTTGGATTTAATGTAGGTAGTGAACTGGGAGGATTGCATTATTGTGTGGTTTTAGAAAAAAACAACCCTTTATCATCTTCGGTTGTTACTGTAGCCCCTTTAACATCATTAAAAGAAAAAGTTGATGTTGAAAATTTAAGATACACCAAAGTTTATATAGAAGATGAATTGAAAAGTTTACTAAAAAACAAATTAGATAAAATAAAAGAAAACTACCAAAGCGTACACGGAGTAACTGGTAAAATTACAGCGTTAAAAGAGCAAAGAGACAAAAGCGAAAAAGAACTAAAATATGCTTTATCAGAATATAAAAAAATGAAGAATGGAAGCATAGTTTTATTAGATAATATAACCACTATAAGTAAATTAAAAATATATAATCCTAAGCACAAAAATGATTTATTGTACGGATTGAGATTATCAGATGACACTTTAAATAAAATAGACGATAAAATAAAAGAATTATTTTTAAAAATTTGACAATTTAATCTCTCTATGTTATATTTTAAATACAGAGTTCCTTGCGAACAAAATATAAGACAGAGTTCTTTACGAACATTGAGAGAGTGATTGAAAAATTACTCTCTTTTTTTATATCTGCAACAACCATTGAAACTTCGCATTTTGTTGACGTCAACAAAATGGTAAAAATTAAAAAGGAGACAAATGTTTATGAATATAGAAAGTAAATATCTACAAAAAATTAAAATAAATAAGTCCTTTACTACAAATAGAATAGAATTTCCTATGGCAAATGAATATGTAGCATTAGAGGTAATTGATGAAAAAAATGACAATAACTATTTATTTGATATAAATAGAAAACAAGCAATAGAAATAAGATGCACTTATCAAACAAGATATAATAAAACGATTCAATTATTAAGACTAGATTTAAATAGCAAGCCTCACAAAAATCCTGACGGAGAAATAATTAAGGAAACACATATCCATATATACACCGAAGCTTATGGAACAGCTTATGCAGTAAGGCTAGATAATCCTATTTTACATGAAATAAATCCCTCGTTTGATTTAAAAAAATTAAAGACTGAAAATATTCAAGAATTATTTGTTGCTTTTTCAGAATTCTGCAACATCAAAAATATTCCAGCCTTTAATACAATTATTTAAGCATATTTATTTCTTTTTTTATTAACGACCATAAAATAGGATATATCCCATATTCTTTTAGTGCATTTAAAGAATCTTCATTAATTTTGTTTTCATCATTTATGATTACAATATTTCGTGTTCCTTCTTTTCTCGTACTAACTATATCGTTCCACGAAAAGATTATTTGTTTTGATTTATTTATATCTAAACTATTAACCACATCAATAATTCTTTCAGGATTGTTGCTAGTTCTAGGCAAAACGTAATCATAGCTATTTTGTAACCTAGACTTCCCGACAAAACTTATATTTTCAGTAAAAATTATATTGTTTTTCTCGAAAAAAGCATTCACTTCTTCAAAGAATATGTTGCTAATATTTGATCTATTCAAAACGAACATATCATTAATAGAAATTATAGTTTGTAATAATTTATGCTTTGCTTCTGGTAATTCTTTTATGGAATTTACTTTTACAAGTAACACTCCATTATCAAGTGTTACACCGTTTCTATTAATGATTATATTCATTAATTCTTTTCTTTTATTGGAGTTAAACTCAAAGCCAGACATTAATAAATCATTAATAGTATAACCCATATCACTAACTTGAACAGGAACTCCATCCTTAGTTTTTATATATACTTGAGTGTAATCATTGTGTCTATCAAGAAAAGGAGTAGTTATTTCTATTAAATTATTGCTTATACTCGTTTGAATAATGTTGTTATACAACCAATCAGTATATTCTTTAATATAATCCATTATAATCTCCTTTTACTTTATTTTAATATATACATATTATAACATCTTAAATAAAATTAATAAACAAAAATAAAAAAAACACCCCTACCACTCTATTAGAATATTATAGTGGATAATAAATAAAATAAAATAAAAAATAACACAATTAAAAAACAAAAATTAGGAGGGTAAATTTATACGAGTTTTATACGAGATTTACACGAGGTTTATACGAGATTTACACGAGGTTTATACGAGATTTACACGAGGTTTATACGAGTTAAAAAAAATTTAAAAAATAAATTTAAATAAAAATATCCCTTACCAGGTCGTAGCGGTAAAGGATATGTAAATAGAGTATATTGCTATACGTTACTTAACAACGATATTATAGCATATACTCCTAAAAAATTAAATAGGAGGACTTATGATATATTCATATAAAAAAAGCGATGGTAAAACGTGGTATTACATTAAATATAATACCAAAGGAAAAAGTTACACAAAAAGAGGTTTTAAGTCAAGAAATGAAGCAGCAAGTTATTACTCTGAATTTAAAGATAAAATAGATTCAGAAAACTATTTAACACATAAAACTTATCAGCAAATTTATGATATGTATATGAAGTTATATTCCCAAAAAGTGAAAGAAAGTACGTTGATAAAAACTATAACAGTTTTTGAAAAACATATTTTACCAGTTTTTGGAAAAATTAAAATTAAAGATATAACATCTATACAAGCTCAAGAATTTGCATTATCTTTAAGTCATTTCGCACTTGGCAAACAAATATTTGTTAGAGCAAAAAAGATTATGGACTATGCAGAAACATTGGAGATAATCCCAAAAAATCCATTTGATAAAGTTCAAATGCCGAAATTTAAGGAAATGAAAAAACATGAAGATTTTTTGGAGGTTAAAGATATAAATAAGCTGCTTAACGTAATTGAAGATTTTAAGTCTTTTTGTATGTTTCGCACTTTAATCTATACAGGATTAAGACGTGGAGAGTTACTTGCATTAACCTGGGATGATATAGACTTCCAAGATAAAACATTACAAGTTAATAAAACTCTTGCTCATGGTAAAAATTATAAAATAATTGTAAATAGTACAAAAACTGAATCATCAAAAAGAACTATTAATATTGATGATCAAACAATTATGTTTTTGAAAAAATTAAAGTTACAAACAAAAAACAACCTTGTTTTTCCAAACAAAAGTGGAACATATCAAAGATTGGGTAACATTCAAGATAAATTAAATAGATATTGTAAGTTGGCAAATATAAAAAAAATAAGAGTACACGATTTAAGGCATACTCATGCGTCTTTATTATTCGCAAGTGGTGCCACAGCAAAAGAAGTCCAAGAGAGATTAGGTCATAGCAGAATTGAAACTACATTAAATATTTACACTCATTTAAACAAAAAACAAAAAATGTTGACTCTTGAGAACTTTATCGGATACATGGATAGTGAAGCTAAGTAACTATCCTATTTTTTTGAGAACTCTTTGAGAATTTTTTGAGAAAAAATACTATAAATCAATGTAAATCAATGTAATTATATTCAAGTATAAAAAAACAGCTTTATTGAAATATAGCCATTTGTAACTTAATATAATTCAATAAAACCGTTTAAAATACAATGGTCGGAATGAGAGGATTCGAACCTCCGACCCCTCGGTCCCAAACCGAGTGCTCTACCAAGCTGAGCCACATTCCGACGACTTTTATAGTATACAATAACTTTTTACATTTGTCAAATATTTTTTAATTAAATTTAAATGGAACGTTTGTTCTTTTTGTGCTATAATATTTTTGAGGTAAATATGGAAAAAGTAAGAATTGCTCATTTAGCTGATTTTCATATAGGCGGTGAACTTTATGAGAATAATGAGTTAAATAAAAAAATTAATTCAAATTTAATAAAAGCTCTATTGGAAATATTTAGCGTGCTAAATTTAGCCAAAGTTGATGTTGTTTTAATAGCTGGTGATTTCTATGAAAGTTCTTCACTAGATAAGAATTTACACAATGAGATTAAAAGAATCTTTTCTAATTTTTCTGGAAAAATCGTTATAGCTCCAGGAAACCATGACTATATAAGTTTGGACTCTCCCTACATGGAAAAATGGCCAGATAATACATACATATTTAAAAATCAAACAATAGAATATTTTGAATTTAAGGAAATTAATACCCGTGTTTATGGTTTTGCTTTTAATAAAAGTCATATAACAACTCCTATGCTTTCAAACTTTCCTGAAATTGATAAAAAATACATCAATTTAGGGGTATTTCATGGACAAATGGATGAAACAATGAATGCTTACTGCCCCATTTTTGTAGAAGATATTAAAAATTCCAATTTAGACTATATCGCTCTTGGACACATACATAAAAGAAGTGAAATAAAAAAAATAAATGATACGTATTATGCTTATTCTGGAAATCCAGTTGGAAGAGGATTTGATGAAACTGGAAAAAAAGGAATATACTTAGGTGATATTTCCAAAAATATAAACGGCTTAAATTTTTATAAATTAAATAATTCTGAATTTCATACTATAAGTTATAACGTTGAAGAATTTATAGATCAATGTGATTTAGCTGAAAAAATTAAAAATTACTTATTTAATAAATTTGGTGAAAAATATAAAAAAAATTATTACAGAATTAACTTAAATGGATTTATTGAAAAAGAAAGCTTTATAAATATTGATATGATTACACATTATTTAGATGAAATTGAATATATTGAGTTAAAAGATAATACAAAAATAAAAATCGATTTTGATGAAATATCGTCCGAAAATAACCTAAAGGGAATTTTCGTACAAAAAGTATTGAATTCCAAATTAAAAGAAAATGATAAGGAAGCTATCATAGATATTGGGATAAGAGCTCTTGAGGATTTATTATGATAAAAGAAATATACATTAATAGCTTTGGAAAATTTAATAATTTCTCCCTAAAATTAGATGATGGGATTAACATTATTTATGGTAAAAATGAATCTGGAAAAACTACTATTTTAAATTTCATTTTAATGATTTTATATGGTACAAATTCTAAATCAAATGATATTTCTCAAAATATCAGAAAAAAATATACGCCTTGGAATAAAGCTAATATGCAAGGTTTTTTAGTTTTACAAAAAAATAATATTGATTATAAAATTGAAAGAACATTTAACCAATCTAATTCCACAGATATAGTCGATGTTTATGAGGTAAATACAGGAAAAAAAATAAATATTTCTAATCCAAAAGAACCGGGAAAATACTTCTTTAATTTGGACTACGAATCCTTTAAGAAAACATTATTTATCTCATCTGAATCAACTGTAATTTCAAATGATGGAAAAAAAGATGAAATTACGAGAAAATTGATAAATTTAGTAAGTACTGGAGAAGAAGATATTTCTTATAAATCCGCCATTGATATTCTTAAGAAAAAAATTGAAGAGTATCAATCAAAATCAGGACAAAAAGGAAAAATAGTTGACTTAAAAGATGAAATAGTAAATATTAAAACAGAATTAGAAGCAGCAAAAATTGATGAAAAAGATAAAATAGATTTATTAAATAATATTGAAAAGCTTAATGATGAACAGTCTAACATTTCTAAAGAAATTGAATATTTAAATAATTTGATAATATTGAAAAATGAAAAAAATAAAATTTTAGATGAAATTAAAAATATAGAAAAAGACCGAAGTGAACAATTTGAAATAAATTCATTATATTCAAATTTAGATAATAAAAAAATTGAATATAATACGCTGAAAGAAAAAAAATTAATAGATATTATTCCTATAGTTTTTATGGTGTTTTCTATCATCTTAAGCGTTTATAATAAATTCTTTTTTATTTTATTTTTTGCAGCGTTTTCTTATGGTATATATTCATATATCAATAATAAAAACAAAACTAAAATAAAATTAAATGAAATTAAAAATGAAATTAACATTATAAAAAATAATATTGAGAAAAAAAATATATTATTAAATGACAAAAATGATGAAATATTTTTTATGAGCAAAGCGATAGATGAGATAAACTCTCAACTTGACTCAAGTAATTATAAGTATTTTGATATTTCCTATGAAACACTTGATAAATTAAAAAATAAAAAACATAAAATCGAGAATGAAAGTATAAAATTAAATACTATTTCTAAAGAAAAATATAGCGGTAAAAGAAATCTATCTACAATTTTAGAAGATTTGAATTTAAAAAATTCACATTTGAAATCTTTAGAAAAAAATTATAATTTACTTATTCAAACAAAAGAATTTCTAAATAATTCTTTTGAAGAATTAGGAATTGATTTCTCTAAAAAATTAAATAAAATTTCTTCAAAATATATTATGAAAATCACCAATAATAGATACTCTAACCTATATATTTCAAATGATTTCAACATATCAATACAAGATAATGAAACTAAAAATTTAAGAGAATGGAAATATTTGAGCAGTGGCACAATAGATCAAATATATTTAGCTTTAAGATTATCTATAATTGAGTTGATAGTAGAAAACTATGATGAAAAAATTCTTTTATTAGATGATATTTTTATACGATATGATGAAAATAGAATATTATATTCATTTGATTTAATTACAAATTCTAATTTTTCTCAAATTCTATTTTTTACAAGTAAATTGTATGAAAATATAGACGTTAAAAATTTTAATTTTATTGACATTTAATGTATTTATTATATAATAATCTTATCGTGCTCTTTTAGCTCAGTAGGTAGAGCAATGCCATGGTAAGGCAGAGGTCGCTGGTTCGATTCCGGCAAGGAGCACCATTTTATTATTATATACTATATATAGTGTATATATGTAGTGCTTTTTCTATATAGTGTACAGTTTTTATATAAAAATATTGACTATAAAAAATTTTAGTACCTTTTTAGTACTTAGAAATATATATACTAAAATACAAAAAAATTAGTCTGAAGTAAATTAAATCATGTTTACTTCAGACTATTTAATAATTTAAGTTAAATATCAAATTATTAAATTCTATGAATAATTTTGAGCTTGGGTTTCAAATAATTCTCTATACAAGTTATGTCCTTGCATCAAGTTTTTATGACTGTCAAATCCAACAATCTTTCCTCCATCAAGTAATAAAACTTTATCACTAAATGTTGATGAACTCATTCTATGAGAAATAAAAATTGAAGTTTTATTTTCAGTTAAGCTAGCAAATTTTTCAAAAATTTCACTTTCTGCAATTGGATCAAGTGCAGCGGTTGGTTCATCAAGTATCATCAATGAGCCATCTTTATTTATAGCTCTAGCAATTGCAAGTTTTTGATTTTGTCCGCCAGAAAAGTTAGTTGCATTTTCTTCTAAAGTTTTATCTAGATAAGTGTCTATTCCCTTTTCAAGTTTATTTACAGCCTCTAGCATATTAACTTGTTCAAGACTCTTTATTGCCTTATCTCTATTGTTTTCATGCGGCATTATATTTTCAAATATTGTATATGGAAATAGCTTAAAATCTTGAAATACTGCAGATATTTGTTTTATATAGCTTTCTTCTTCTATATCGTAAATATTTACTCCATTCCACAAAATTTCTCCACTATCAGGAGTAAAGAATTTACAGATTAATTTAACAATTGTTGATTTCCCAGCATTGTTTAATCCTACTATTGAAATTTTTTCTCCTTTATTTATCTTAAATGATACATCATCTAAAATAATTCTATCTGTATTAGGATAAGTAAATGTAATATTCCTAAATTCAAGTGTTTCAAATTCGCTGGTTTCTATAGTACCATTAAATTTGTCATTTTCTAATTCTAAGAAATCGTTCCAAGGTGTTAAATGTGCGGTAGCCATATTAAATGTAGAAATTGATCTTGCAATATTCTTTACTTCTTCTGCTATTGTATTTGTTGAATTATAAATTAAAGTGAATTGACCAATACTAATGATTGGACCAAATTTATCACTTAAAAGTCTAATCGCATTAAATGCAATAGCTATAAATGTAATCAATGTTGTTGATATTACTTCAACTACTGAAGTTACCGATTCATTGTATGTTAATTTTTTTATCCATTCAAAAACTTGATTATTAAAGAAATCAATTTTTTCTTTCCATAAATTAGATAATTTGTAAATTCTAAATTCTTTCTGATGTGTGTCTCCTAAGGCATTTCCAAAGAAATATGAGAATTTTCTATTAACTGGTACATTTTCTTGCATTATTACATCACGTTTTTTTCTAAATAAAATTCCTATGAATGAACTTACAATTAATACTGTAGACAATATAATTGTGTAAGTTACACTATAATAGAATAATATAGCTATAAGTGAAACTATTGCAAATACTGCCTTCAATATATTTTGGATAGCTTCAAGAGTAAAATTTATTATCCCCCAAGATATTGGCATCTCTGATCTTTGAATTAAATCTAGAGTTGCAGGGTTTTCCAACTCTTTATATTTTATAGTAAGAGCTTTCTCAGAAATCTTACTTTCTAACATTTTAGCTATGAATGTATCTAATTTCGACAATTTCATTGTGATAAATTCTGAAATTTGTCTAATAAAGTAAAGTCCTAAATAAAATGTAAGTGCGATAATGATTATTTCATTAAATGATTTTTTGTTCATAATCATATCTATAATTAACGCTGGTAAATACATTGTTGAGATTGTAACTGCTGTGTTAAATATTATATTTAAGAATAAAAACAGAAAATATTTTTTGTCTATATTCCATGTTTCTTTCATAAGTCTTATAATTACTTTATTTTTAAGCATTTCCAACCTCCTTATAGTATTTACCTTGTGTTTCAAACATATTTCTGTATTCTTCACATTTTCTTAATAGATTTTCATGAGTATCTTTTGCAACAATTTTACCACCATCTAAGAACATAATTTCATCACAGAATTTAGTTGATGCAAGTCTATGAGAAATGAAAATTCCTGTCTTATGTCCCATATATGTATCAAATTCTTGATAAATTTTTTGTTCTGCAAAAGCATCTAATGCAGAAGTTGGCTCATCCATTATCACTACAGATGTATTTGGTTTATATAAAGCTCTTGCAATCATAAGCTTTTGGTTTTCCCCACCTGATAAGATTTGACCATCTTCATATAAAACTTTCAGTAATTCTTGATTATATGTTTTCTCAAATTTTGAAATTTTATCCCATAGACCAACTTTTTCAAGTGTAAATTTAACTTTATCAAAATCAATATCTGTTGATTTTACAGCGATATTCTCAGCTACACTCATTGCTAACGGCTCTGTTTCTTGGAATACAACACTAAACAATTTAAATCTTGCATCATCTGATAATTCCATCATATCTATATCATTAATATAGATTTTTCCACTTTCAGGTCTATGTAGTCCTGTCATTAATTTTACAATAGTTGTTTTTCCTGCCCCATTCACACCTACTACAGCAATTTTTTTACCAGCTTCGATTTCAAAGCTTAAATCTTCAAAAACATAATTTTCTGTTCCAGGATACTTAAATGAGACATTTTCAAATTTTATCTTTACAGGACCTTTAAAATCAATATTCTTTCCATCTTTATTTAAATTCAAATTAGATTCAAAAAAATCAACTGTATCCATGTAATACGGCATATTTTCTAATATTTTTGCTAATTGATCTTTAATTGAATATATCGTATTTGAAAATATAACTATTAAACTTAATAACATAACCAAATCTGAAACTTCTAATTTTCCAATACTTGTTAAATATACCAAAACTGCTATTGATGCAAAATCTGATGCATAAACTATTAAGTTTTCAAAAAAAGATAACTTAAATTTATACTTATATTCCTTATTTACAGCTCTTGTAAATCTTTTTATAAATAGATTTATGTTATCTAAAAGCCTTTTTTTCAATCTAAATATTCTAATGTCTTTTCCATAACTAAAATCATTTATTGTTGATCTATATTTATTAAATTTTCTCAATTCATTTGTGCGGGCATCTTTATTGGCATAAACAAATTTTGAGTATTTGTTGGAAAATATTAGATTCAACACAACACTAAATAATACAATGAAAATAATTAAAAATGATTGTTTTATTAAAATAATAATAAATATAATAGCAATAAAAATATTTTCTATTAATCCAATCCCATTTAGATTTAATAATGCAAATCCTGAATCTTCTCCAGCAATTCCTGATATAGCCTGTTCAACTTTTAGATTAAATTTTGCATCCTCAAAATACGCAAAATCCATTGTCATTATTTTCTTCATCATATCAGAAAAATAATTTAATCTTTTTTCAGTAATTATACAATATATTTTATTTTTTAATATTATGCTTGTAATTTTTAATACAACGAAGATTAAACTATATGCTAATGCAACAATTACAATATTAGTTATAGTTGTTTCCTTTAACTTAACCATATCAAGTATATATTTCAATATGATTACAGACATACCTGTAGTTATTGCTTGAAATAATGTTTTGATAATAACATAATATTTATTATTACCTGAAAACAAAAACTTAACTATATGTTTGAAATAATATGATATTTTTAATTTCAAATTTCTATTCTGCTTCTCCATTTTTCCCTCCTAATTTCTTAAAATAATAAGATATTTCTAAAAATGTTTTTTTATTTAAACTGAAATACATTTTTCTACCTTCAGTTCTAGTATTAACAATTTTATTTTGAATTAAATTATTTATATGATGACTTACAGTAGCTGTTGTTATACCAAGTGCATCAGCTATTTCTTTTCCATACATCTCATTTTTTGAAAGTAAATTTATAATTTCTAATCTTTTATCATCAGTAAGAATTTTAATTACACCCTTTATTTTTTCGTTTTTTTGTTCTTCATTAATTTTATATTCATCTAATAAATATGGTAAAATACCTATTCCTACTAAAAAATCTGATTCCTTATCATTATCCATTGATGACAACAATGAAACATTATAATTATATGAAAGAAAAATCGACGAATAAAAAATTAAATTTCCATTCATATTTTCAATATTATGATTTTTCAATTCTTGCCACAATTTAGTATCTCTTAAATTTTTATTTTCAACCGAAGCAAAAGAAGTTTTGAAATAATTTTCTATTAAATAAAAATATTTCTTCATTATATTTTCTAGGTCAATTAACATCTTTATAATATCGTCTATTATATTATTTACATTCATTGATAATTTAACCAATAAAAATTTTTGAGTATCATTAAATACTGAATTTTCTATACATTCAACAACACTAGAAATATCTGAAAAATCTATTTTTTTTTTATACTCTAAATCAAAAATATAATTTGTAACATCTATAAATTTTACAATCCCCTTGACTAAATCATCATACGTAAACTCACTAAAAGACTTACTTTCATTTATATAAGTGATGAAAGCAAATTCACTTATTGAGTATTTTTTATTACCATATTTATCAAAAAAAGCATTAAATTGTGTATTTTTATCTAATATTTTTTGTACATCACTTAGTATATTTTTCAAATATTCACATATATCAGCAAACTTATTATTTAAATCTTTTTTAGAAATATTATACTTTTCAAAATCTAATGGATAAAAACCTTTATTATTAAATATTTCAGTAGCAACATATAATGCATCTAATTTGTATAAAGGTTCTTTTCTATAAATTACATTCATTTAATCCTCCTATCTTTGGAATTTATCTAGTTTTTATGTTAGACTAATATCTTATATTGAGTATTATATACTCCTAAATGTTAGATGTCAATCTAATATTTAGGAGTATATAAATAAAAAATCCACTAAAGAATTTTATCTAATATCTTATAAATTAGACCATTCTTTAATGGATTTTAATATTTATCTTCTTCTTAAAGATTCTTTATTTTCTAATAATTTTCTTGTTAATTCTAATTCACTTGATTCAATTTTACTTAATTGATTCATCCAGTTCAATGATTTACCTACACCTCTAACTATGGCAGTTACAGGGTTTTCAGCTATTGATACTGAAATTTTAATTTTTTCTTCTATTTTTTCACGCATTCCTAATATTAGGGATCCGCCACCTGCCATTAACGCACCATTTTCATACAAATCAGAAACTAATTCTGGTGGTGTAGTAGATAGAACCCTTTGTACACCATTTGCAATTTCTTCAATTACTTTTAATAATGCTATTTGAACATCTTCTTTATAAATTATAATTTCTTCAGGTAATCCACTAAAAAGATTTCTACCTTTAACATTCATTCCTTCTCCATCAGAAATTTTTATTATATCTTTTTTTATTCTTTCAGCAGTTTTTTCTCCTATTATCAAATTTTTATTTTCTCTAATATATTTCATAATAGCTTCATCACAAGAATCTCCAGCAAATCTTATGGAGTCTGAAACTACAATTCCTCCTCTTGAAATAACTGCAATATCTGTAGTCCCACCACCAATATCGATAATAAGGTTTCCTTTTGATTCTCCAACGTCTATACCTGCGCCTATTGCTGCTGCTAATGGCTCTTCAATCAAATAAACTTCATTTGCTCCAGCCTTAATTCCGGCTTGCTTTACAGCTCTTTTTTGAACTTGTGTCGCTCCTGAAGGTACACATATTATAACATTTGGTCTTATTAAAGTTTTACCTACAGCATTTTTAATAAAATATTTCAACATTTGTTCTGTTGATTCATAATCATTTATTACACCTTCTTTTAAGGGTCTTACCGCAACAATATTACCTGGTGTTCTGCCCAGCATCTTGCTTGCTTCTTCTCCAACCGCTATAACAGTATTTGTAAATTTATCAACCGCCACAACGGAAGGTTCATTAACTATGACTCCATCTTTTCTAGAAAATACTAATACAGATGTAGTCCCTAAATCTATTGCTATTCTTTTTCTAAAATTCATCATATTCCCCATAGATTCTATTTTTTATTAATATCAATTTCTTTTTCATTTAATTTCTTTTTAGAATAATCTCTAATAAGTACATAAAGTGTTGCAACAAGTGGCACAAAAATAATCATACCTACCATACCCATTAAAGCGCCCCCCAATGTAATAGCCACCATAATCCAAATAGCGGGTATTCCCACTTTTGAGCCTACCAACTTAGGATAAATATAGTTTCCATCAACCTGTTGTGCAACTATTATATATACTAAAAATATTAATCCCTTTGTTGGACTTGTAATAGAAATAAGCACTGTTGAAATAATAGCTCCTATAAGTGCTCCAAGATAAGGAATTAAATTTAATAATCCAGCTGTAACACCTAAAATTAAGCCATATGGTGCTCCAATAATTGTAATACCAACAAATACAATAAATCCTAATAATATCGCTTCCAAAAATTGTCCAGAAAAGAAATTATAAAAGTTTTTATAAAGTAATCTAAAAAAATAAACTGCCTTGTCTGCAAATTTTTCTGTAAAAACAGCATAAGTGACTTGCATAGCATTTCTTCTTAGTCTTTCTTTACTACTTAAAATATAGACTGAAAATGAAACAGCTAAAAACCCTTCAAAGAAACTACTAAAGATTAAGCTCACTGCATTGAATGTTCCGGAAGCTATCATCTTTCCATCATTTTTTAATATTTGAATACCTTTATCAATTAAATTCTGAATTTGAATTTCTTCAATGAATTTTTGTACATTTTTACCTAATTCTGCACTCATTGGCATATTTTTCAATTTGTCAATCGAGTTATTTACAAGTTCTGGCAATTGATACATCAAATTAAGCACAGATGTAACAAATTTTGGTAATACAACTGATAAAAAGAATGTTATAAGTAATAACATACTTAAAAACGCCAAAATCATCGATAAAACGTCTCTAACTTTTTCATTTTTTAGACCCAAGTATTTAAATATTTTTTCATATTGATTCATTATCATATTAGCAATAAAAGCTATTACGAATCCTATAATGATAGGTCTGGAATATGTTAACAAATCAAAGAATATTTTGGAAACCGTAGAAAATTTAAAAATAAAAAAATAAAATGCAATACCACTAAATACAACTATTAATTTTTTAAAAATATTATGTCTTTCTTCTTTATTTAATTTCATAATTCACCTCTTTAAAATATTATAACATAAAGTATTAGAATAACTTATTTTTTTATTGTATAATTGTATATATGGAGGAATGATGAAAAAGAAATTAGTTTTTGACATGGATGGCACATTATTCAATACTATGGGTATGTGGATGAACATAATTAATGACATAATGAACCATAAAGAGTTAATAAATGATTTAGATCCAATGGACACACATGAAGATTCAATGATAGATTTTGCATATGGATTTATTAAAGAACAACTAAAAGAATATGATAAAAATAAAGTTTTAAGACTTCTTCATAATTATTTTATAAATGCTTACAGCAAAAATAATTTATGCAAAGAAAATGTTAAAGAAAAGCTAGCAGAACTTCACAATATGGGATATGAAATATATCTTGCAACTGCTACCGATTTTGAATATGCAAACACAGGAATTACAAGTAATGGATTAAAGCATTACTTCAAAGATATTTTTACTCCTGATACAATACATTCAAGTAAACATCATATAAGTTATTTTGAAAAAATCCTAGAAAAACTTGAAACAACTCCTAAAAATATTGTATTTTTTGATGATTCAATGTATGCAAATGACTTTGCGAATAAAGTGGGTTTTAGATCTGTAGCAGTCTTTGATGAACATACAAACTTAATGGAAGAAAATATTAAAATATCAGATTTTTACATAGAAAATTTTGATGAAATAGATGATAAAATATTAGAT